>DASQCX010000617.1:0-3478 GCA_035634455.1 Burkholderiaceae bacterium | reverse complement strand
TCGATGTCCAGCATCAGCAGCAGCGCCGGCTCGCCGGAGCGCGCGACGCGGTCGGACTCGCGCGCAATCGCGTTCTCGAAGCTGCGGCGGTTCGCCAGGCCGGTCAGGCCGTCGCGGCTGGACAGGTCGCACAAGGCGTCGATCAGCGACTGCAGCCACGGCGTGCTGCCCTGCACGCCGGCGGGCGCCTCCTGCCCGGACTGCGCCAGCAGCGACAGCGCCTGCTCCAGGCGCAGCGCGTCCGGCGGGGCGGATTGCAGGAAGGGGGGCTTCGAGTTCACGTCGACTGGATCAGGCGCCATTTGACTTGCAGCCGAGTCTACCGCCGCGCTTGTGCACTGCAGAAACGCGAAAAGAAGCGCGTTTCCGCCCCAACTCCAGCCGCCGCCGGCGGCCCGGAGTCTTGAGACTGGCCGGCAACGACCGATAACCCACGTAGCTATCCCCCCGCCCCAAGGGCAGATCCGCACGCCGATGAGCAACGACCTCGCATTCGCCAGCGCCGACGCCGCCAGCCACGAATTCACGTTCAGCAGCGGCGACTTCGAGCGCGTCCGCAAGCTGATCTACCAGCGCGCCGGCATCAGCCTGCACGACGGCAAGCGCGCGATGGTCTACAGCCGGCTGTCGCGCCGCCTGCGCGAGACCGGCGACCGCAGCTTCGCCGACTACCTCGACGGCCTGGAGCGCGCCGGCGGCGCCGCGGGCGAGGCCGAGTGGCAGGAATTCATCAACTGCCTGACGACCAACCTGACCTCGTTCTTCCGCGAGGAGCACCACTTCCACGCGCTGGCCGACGCCCTCAAGGCCTTCGCCGGCCGCCCGGTCCGCATGTGGTGCAACGCGGCGTCCACCGGCGAGGAGCCCTACTCGATCGCGATGACGCTGGTCGAGAACGGCTGCGCCAGCTCGAAGCTGCTGGCCACCGACATCGACACCAAGGTGCTCGCCACCGCGCAGCGCGGCGTCTACCCCGCCGACTCGCGCGGGATGTCGCCGCAGCGCCTGCACAAGCACATGATGCGCGGCACCGGCGCCAACGCCGGCTTCATGCGCGTCAAGCCCGAGCTGCAGAGGATGGTCGAGTTCCGCACGTTCAACCTGATGGCCGCGCAATGGTCGCTGGGCGAGCCGTTCGACATGGTCTTCTGCCGCAACGTGATGATCTACTTCGACCACGCCACGCAGCGCCGCGTCCTCGAGCACATCCACGGCGTGATGAAGCCGGGCGGCCTGCTGTTCGTCGGCCACTCCGAGAACTTCACCGACGCGCGGGACCTGTTCCTGCTGCAGGGCAAGACCATCTACAAGCGGGCGTGACGCGCTCGCGCGTCCGACGCTCACGCGAAACACTCCGGAATCCCCCAGGCTGCAGCACATGGCATTCGTCCACCCCACGCCCTCCGCCCCGGCCGCTCGAGGCGCGACCGCGGCTCCCGGCTCGCGCCTCGAGCGGCTCAAGTCGGTCGCGCGCAAGCCCGGCGAGGCGTCGTTCTTCTTCTACGACGCGCACTTCCGCAACGACGCCGTCAAGGTGCTGCCCGGCGAGTACTACGTCGACAACGAGGACATGCTGGTCATGACCACGCTCGGCTCCTGCATCGCGGCCTGCCTGTACGACCGGCACGCGAAGATCGGCGGCATGAACCACTTCATGCTGCCCGAGGGCGCCGGCGACTCGGGCCGCTACGGCTCGTACGCGATGGAACTGCTCATCAACGAGATGATGAAGCGCGGCGCCTCGCGCATGACGATGGAGGCCAAGGTGTTCGGCGGCGGCGCCGTCATCGCCGGCATGAACAGCCTCAACGTCGGCGAGCGCAACACGCGCTTCGTGCTCGACTTCCTCAACACCGAGCGCATCCCCGTCGTGTCCAAGGACGTGCTCGAGATCTACCCGCGCAAGGTCTGCTTCCTGCCGGCCAGCGGCAAGGCGATGGTCAAGCGGCTCGCGCCGACGAACACGGAAGCGCTGGTCCAGCAGGATCGCGTCGCCCAGCAGAAGGCGGCCCCGGCCGCCACCGGCGGCGGCTCGATCGACCTGTTCTGACGCGGCGAGAAGGAAGACGAGAGATGGCAAAGACCCGCGTGGTGGTGGTGGACGATTCGGCGCTCGTGCGCAGCCTGCTGACCGAGATCGTCAACCGCCAGCCCGACATGGAATGCATCGGCGCCGCCAGCGACCCGTACGCGGCGCGCGAGATGATCCGCAACCTGAACCCCGACGTCATCACGCTGGACGTGGAGATGCCGCGCATGGACGGCATCGACTTCCTGTCCAAGCTGATGCGCCTGCGCCCGATGCCGGTCGTGATGGTGTCGACGCTGACCGAGCGCGGCGCGGAGGTCACGCTCAAGGCGCTGGAGCTCGGCGCGGTGGACTTCGTCGCCAAGCCCAAGATCGGCGTGGCCGACGGCCTGAAGCAGCTGGCCGAGGAGATCACCGACAAGATCCGCACGGCCTCGAAGGCGCGCGTGTCCAAGCCGCAGGTGCCGGCGGCCGCCGGCAGCACGGCGGCCGGCGCGGCGGCGCCGTCGCGCCCCGCGGCCCCGGCCTCGATCGGCCGGCTGTCGACCGAGAAGCTGATCTTCATCGGCGCGTCCACCGGCGGCACCGAGGCGACCAAGGAGGTGCTGATGAACCTGCCGCCCGACTCGCCGGCGGTCGTCATCACCCAGCACATGCCGCCGGGCTTCACGCGCTCGTACGCGAACCGGCTCGACGGGCTCTGCAAGATCCGCGTCAAGGAGGCGGTCGACGGCGAGCGCATCCTGCCCGGCCACGCCTACATCGCGCCGGGCGGCTTCCACCTCAGCGTGGAGCGCTCGGGCGCCAACTACGTCGCCCGCGTCAGCGACGGCGAGCCGGTCAACCGTCACAAGCCGTCGGTCGAGGTGCTGTTCGAATCGGCGGCGCGCGTCGTCGGCCAGAACGCGCTGGGCATCATGCTGACGGGCATGGGCGCCGACGGCGCGAAGGCGATGCGCACGATGCGCGAGGCCGGCAGCTACAACGTGTGCCAGGACGAGGCCACCTGCGTGGTCTTCGGCATGCCGCGCGAGGCCATCGCCCACGGCGCCGCCAACGAGGTGCTGCCCCTGGGCAAGATCGCGGGCCACGTGATCGAGCGGCTGCGCAGCACCGCGGGGCTGTCGCTGAACCGGGTCTGAGCTTCGCGGGCCGAGCGTGCCGTCGGTGTCATGATTCGGGGATGAACGAACAAGACGCCTGGATCACCTGGGAAGAATCCGGCACCCCCCATCGCGCCCGCTGGCGCTCCGAGTCGCAGGCGATGCCCGCCACGCTGCTGCCCGTGGACGACACGCTCACCGCCAACGCGGCCTTCAAGCTGGTCAGCGAAGGCACCGGCCTGCTGTGGCGCGGCGACTTCCACAACGGGCGCCAGCTGCTGCAGGCGCTGGGCCGCCGCGTCGACCGGCCGCCGCGCGTGAACACGCCGCGCAAGAGCGCGCAGGC
>DASQCX010000616.1:0-3324 GCA_035634455.1 Burkholderiaceae bacterium | reverse complement strand
TCCTGCGCGCTGTAGCCCTGCTCGCGCAGCGAGCCGGCGAGGCGGTCGAAGACGAACTCGGCGACCGCGGCGCGCGGATCGCTGACCAGGGTGCCGAAGGCGGGCACGGCCAGCGCGAGCAGCGTGTCGAGATCCAGCGGCAGCGCGGCCTCGACCAGCATGCGGATGACGCCGAGCGCGTGGCGGCGCAGCGCGAACGGATCCTTGTCGCCGGTGGGCACCTGGCCGATGCCGAACAGGCCGACCAGCGTCTCGAGCTTGTCGGCCAGCGCGACGACCAGGCCGGCGCGGTTGCGCGGCAGCGCGTCGCCGGCGAAGCGCGGCTTGTAGTGATCCTCGATCGCGTCGGCGATCGTGTCGCCCAGGCCGTCGTGGCGCGCGTAGTAGCCGCCCATGATGCCCTGCAGTTCGGGGAACTCGCCCACCATGTCGGTGACGAGGTCGGCCTTCGCGAGGCGCGCGGCGGTGTCGGCCTGGTCGACGAGCCCGTGGTCGCCGAGCTCGGCCGCGATGGCGCGCGCGATCTGGCGCACGCGCTCGACGCGCTCGCCCTGGCTGCCCAGCTTGCCGTGGTAGACCACCTTGGCCAGCGCCGGCACGCGGTCGGCCAGCGACTTCCTGCGATCCTGGTCGAAGAAGAACTTGGCGTCGGCCAGGCGCGGGCGCACGACGCGCTCGTTGCCCTGGATGACGGCGCTCGGGTCGTCCGGCCGGATGTTGCTGACGACGAGGAACTTGTTGGTCAGCTTGCCCGCCGCGTCCAGCAGCGGGAAGTACTTCTGGTTGGCCTTCATCGTGAGGATGAGGCACTCCTGCGGCACCGCGAGGAAGTCCTCCTCGAAGCGGCAGGTCAGCACGTTGGGGCGCTCCACCAGCGCGGTGACCTCGTCGAGCAGCGCGTCGTCGTCGATCGGCTTCAGGCCCTCCTTGGCCGCGGCCGCCGTCAGCTGGCGCACGATCTCGGCGCGGCGCTCGGCGAACGGCGCGATGACGGCGCCCTCGTCCTTGAGCTGCGCGGCGTGGCTGTCGGCGTCGCGCACGGTGATCGTGGCGGCCCTGGCCTCGAAGCGGTGGCCCTGCGTGATGCGATCGGCGGCCAGGCCCAGCGCGGTGACGGGCACGACGTCGGCGCCGTGCAGCGCGACCAGCCGATGCGCGGGACGCACGAACTTGACGTCGGTCCAGCCGTCGGCCAGCTGGTAGGCCATGACCTTGGGGATCGGCAGCCTGGCCAACGTCTCGTCGATCGCCTTCTGCAGGCCCTCGGCCAGCGTCGCGCCGGCCACGGTGGAATCGACGAACAGGCTCTCGGCCTTGCCGTCCGGCAGGCGCTTGAGCGACGGCACGGCCTCGGGGCCGAAGCCCAGCGAGCCCAGCTTCTTGATCAGCGCGGGCGAAGGATTGCCGTCCTTGTCGAACGCGACGGCCGCGGGCATCAGCTTCTGCTGCAGCGCGCGGTCGGCGGCCTTGGCGGCGACGCCCCGCACGTGCACGCCGAGCCGGCGCGGCGACGCGAACGAGGTGGCGACCGCGTCGGCGCCGACCAGCCCGGCACCGTGCAGGCTGGCGACCAGCGTGGCGGCGAAGGACTCGCCCAGCTTCTTCAGCGCCTTGGGCGGCAGTTCCTCGCAGACCAGTTCGACGAGGAGGTTCTTGGTGTCTTGCGCACTCATGTTCAGGCTGCCTGCTTCTTCTTTTCGATCTGGGCGACGACCTCGTCGGCCCAGGCCTTGGGCGCCATCGGGAAGCCGAGGCGCGCGCGGCTCTCGAGGTAGCTCTGCGCGACGGCTCGCGCCAGGTTGCGGATGCGGCCGATGTAGGCGGCGCGTTCGGTGACGCTGATCGCGCCGCGCGCGTCCAGCAGGTTGAACGTGTGGCCGGCCTTGAGCAGCTGCTCGTAGGCGGGCAGCGCGAGCTGGTGCTCCATCAGGTGCTTTGACATCTTCTCGTACTCGCCGAACGCCTGCAGCAGGAACGCGACGTCGGAGTGCTCGAAGTTGTAGGTGCTCTGCTCCACCTCGTTCTGGTGGAACACGTCGCGGTAGGTCACGCCCGGCGTCCATTCGAGGTCGAACAGGCTCTCCTTGCCCTGGATGTACATCGCCAGGCGTTCGAGGCCGTAGGTGATCTCGCCCGTGATGGGCTTGCAGTCGATGCCGCCCACCTGCTGGAAGTAGGTGAACTGCGTCACCTCCATGCCGTTGAGCCAGACCTCCCAGCCCAGGCCCCAGCAGCCGAGCGTCGGGTTCTCCCAGTCGTCCTCGACGAAGCGGACGTCGTTCTTCTTCAGGTCGAAGCCGAGCGCCTCCAGCGAGCCGAGGTACAGCTCGAGGATGTTGGCCGGCGCCGGCTTGAGCACGACCTGGTACTGGTAGTAGTGCTGCAGGCGGTTCGGGTTCTCGCCATAGCGGCCGTCCTTGGGACGGCGGCTGGGCTGCACGTAGGCGGCCTTCCAGGGCTCGGGGCCCAGGGCGCGCAGGAAGGTGGCGGTGTGGCTGGTGCCGGCGCCGACCTCCATGTCGTAGGGCTGCAGCAGCGCGCAGCCCTGCTTGTCCCAGTAGTCCTGCAGGCGAAGAATGATTTGCTGGAAGGTCAGCATGGCGGAGTCGATGGGGCCGCGGCGGCCGGAGGCAGGGCCGCGCGCGACGGGTCGCGCGCGGTCGAACGGACGATTTTACGTGCGGCGAGACGGGGCGCCGATGCTCACATCCATTCGTCCGGGCAACCGGGGTCGGACGGGTAGTCGCCTTCGAGCACCTTGCCGGTGACGGCGTCGAACGAGACCTCGAACACGACGCAGCGCTGGATCGTCTGGAACCGGTACAGCCACGTGCTGCCGCCCGGCGCGGGCAGGTGGTACTGCCAGGTGAAGCTGGGCGGGCCGATCAGGCGCAGCACGTCGTGGGCGTCCATGCCCGGCTGGATCGCGGCGAAGTGGTTCTCGTCCAGCACGTTCTCCCAGTGCGCCACGCGGCCGGCGGCGTCCAGGTCGATCATGAAGGTCTGCTTGCCGAACGGCATGCGGTTGTACTCGAGGCGCTCGTGGTCGTCGGGCATCGTGTACGTCGCGGTCGGCGGCCCCATGATGCGCAGGACGTCCTCGCGCGGCGCGCCGGCGGGCACGCCGCTGGGCGAGTACGGCCGCATGGCGCAGCCGGCCAGCGCGAGCGACGCGAGTATCGGGGCGAGGCGGCGGATCGGCATCCGGCAAGAATGCCAGATCGCCGTCAGCGGCGGCGCGGCATGGCCAGGGCGAACAGGATATGCGCCAGCGCCAGCCCCCACAGCGGCCACAGGCGCAGCCTGGACAGCCAGACCGCGTAC
>DASQCX010000615.1:0-7791 GCA_035634455.1 Burkholderiaceae bacterium | reverse complement strand
CCCGGGGCTCGACGACCGGCAGGCTCTCGACAAGCGCCCGCGGATCCTTGCCGACGAGGACCGTGAGCCTGCCGAGGCCGGAGGCCTGGGCCTGCCGGACGAGCTCGAAGCCGCGAGCCGCGTCCGCGGCGACAACGGCGGATGCCAGATGGCCCAGCGCCGCGGCCACGGCGCGCTCGTCCCCGGGCGCAGCGTCGATCTCCGCGAGCACCAGCCGCTCGCCGCTCTCTGCGAGCGCGCGTGCAGCCGGTGGAATGCCCTCGCGCTCCGCGAGTGAGCCGTCGAGGGCGGCGAGGCGCTGCCGCGCGAGCTCGACGCGCTCGCGCACCAGCCAGTCCACCGGCGACATGCCCAGCGACTGCCGGAACTGGCGCTGCAGCGTGCGCACGCTCATCGCGGCGCGTTCGGCCAGCGACGCGAGCGTCCAGTCCTCGGCCGGATGCGCGCGCACCCAATCCATCAGCCGCGCCAGCCGCGCGGCCTCGTCCTGCGGCAGCGGCCGCGCGACGAACTGCGCCTGGTCGCCGAGCCGGTGCGGCGGCACCACCAGCCGCTGCGCGACCTGGTTGGCCACGCGCGGGCCGTGGTCGCGGCGCACGAGGTGCAGCATCATGTCCAGGCCCGCCGCGGAGCCGGCCGAGGTGAGCAGCGAACCCTCGTCGACATACAGCGAGTTGGGCCGCACCTCGATGGCCGGATGGCGCTGCTGCAGCTTGTCGGCATAGCGCCAGTGCGTGGTCGCGGCCTTGCCATCGAGCAGGCCGGTGGCCGCCAGCGCGAACACGCCCGAGCAGATGGTGGCGATGCGCGCCCCGCGCGCGTGGGCCGCCACGAGGCGCCGCAGCAGCGCCGGCGCGGGCGCGACGTCCACGCCCTGCCAGCCCGGGATGATGATCGTGTCCGCCCGCGCCAGCATCGCCAGGCCGTGCGGCACCTGCACCGAGATGCCGCCGGCCGCGCGCACCGCGCCGCGCCGCTCGGCGCACACGGCGAAGCGGTACCAGTCCACGCCCAGCTCGGGCCGCGCGAGCGAGAACATCTCCACCGCGCAGCCGAACTCGAAGGTGCACAGGTTGTCGTAGGCGAGCGCGACGACGAGGTGGTTTTTCATGGCGCGATCTTACCGCTTGTTGTCTTTCCGGCCACTTCCCGGCGCGGCGTGCGGAACCCAGAATGAGGGCGCCAACCAAGGAGCCGACCATGTCCTCGCCCGTCGCCGCAACGCCCGCCGCCCCCTCGTTCGCCGCGCTGGCGCACTTCCAGTCCAGCCTGCAGTTCGAGACCGACTGCTGGGACGTCCACCACAGCCTCGCGACCGGCCAGCGCGACTTCGTCCTGCTCGACGTGCGCGGCCCCGAGGCCTTCGCGGCCGGCCACGTGCCGGGCGCGCTCCACCTGCCGCACGGCAAGATCACGGAGGGCAGGATGCGCGAGTTTCCCGAGGACACGCTGTTCGTCACCTACTGCGCCGGGCCGCACTGCAACGGGGCCACGCGCGGCGCGATCCGGCTGGCGCGGCTGGGGCGGCCGGTCAAGATCA
Organism: Burkholderiaceae bacterium; assembly: GCA_035634455.1. Lineage (GTDB taxonomy): Bacteria > Pseudomonadota > Gammaproteobacteria > Burkholderiales > Burkholderiaceae_C > Scleromatobacter. The sequence continues at coordinate 6,251 of DASQCX010000615.1, read as the reverse complement.
TGATCGGCGGCGTCACCGGCTGGCTGGACGAGGGCTTCGCGCTCGAGACGATGGCGGAAACGGTGGCCTGAACGCGCGTCCGCCGGTCGTCGTCCGGTAACGGCCGGTGACCGGTTTGCGCGCCGGGCGGCGCCGGAAGTCGGCGACAATCCGGGCGTGAATTACGCTCTCTTCGATGACGCCGGCAAGTTCCTCGCCGGACGGGTGATGTCCGAGGCGGACAGCTCGATCCAGGTGGAACTCGACTCCGGCAAGCGTGTGAAGGTCAAGTCCTCGCACGTGCTGCTGCGCTTCGACAAGCCGCAGCCCGCGGAACTGGTCGCGCAGGGCCAGGCGCTGGCGCGCGAGATCGACCTCGACCTCGCCTGGGAGTTCGCCAGCGAGGGCGAATTCGGCTTCGCCGACCTGGCGCGCGACTACTTCGACGCGTCCGCCGGCCCGGTGCAGCAGGCCGCCGCGCTGTTCCGCCTGTTCGAGGCGCCGCACTACTTCCGCCGCATGGCCAAGGGCGTGTTCCGCAAGGCGCCCGAGGAGACGGTCAAGGCCGCGCTGCTGGGCATCGAGCGCAAGCGCCTGCAGGCGCTGCAGATCCAGGAATGGGCGGGCGAACTCGTGGCCGGCCGCACGCCGCAGCCGATCCGCGACCAGCTCTACAAGATCCTGTTCCGCCCCGACAAGAACGCGCCCGAGTACAAGGCCGTCGTCGAGGCATCGAAGCAGTCGCAGCGCTCGCCGCTGGACCTGCTCAAGGCCGCGGGCGCCATCACCAGCCCGTACCAGTTCCACTGGCGCCGCTTCCTGTTCGAGGAGTTCGGCAAGGGCACCGGCTTCCCGCCGCTGGAAGCGCCCCCGGTCAAGGATGACTTGCCGATCGCCGAAGTCGCCGCGTTCTCGATCGACGACTCGCAGACCACCGAGATCGACGACGCCCTGTCGGTGCGCGGCCTGGGCACCGGCACCGTCGTGTTCGGCGTGCACATCGCGGCGCCGGGACTGGCGATCCTGCCGGACAGCCCGGTCGACAAGGTGGCGCGCGACCGCCTGTCCACGGTCTACATGCCGGGTTGGAAGATCACGATGCTGCCCGACGCCATCGTCGAGAAGTACACGCTGGCCGAAGGCCGCGAGTGCCCGGCGCTGAGCCTGTACGTCACCTTCGACGAGGCCACGCTGGAGGTCAAGAACAGCGAGACCAGGGTCGAGCGCGTGCCCATCGTGGCCAACCTGCGCCACGACAAGCTCGACGCCGTCATCAGCGAGGAGTCGCTGCTCGGTACCGCACCGGCCGACTACGCGTTCGCCCCCGAGCTCGCGTTCGCGTTCCGCCTCGCGCGCCACCTCAAGGCGCTGCGCGAGGTGGCGCGCGGCAAGCCCGAGAACTTCAACCGGCCCGACTACAACTTCCGCCTGCAGGCGGCCGACGGCCAGTCGCCGGCCAGCGAGCCCACCGGCGACGAGACGGTCACGATCAGCGAGCGCCGCCGCGGCGCGCCGCTGGACCTGATCGTGTCGGAGGCGATGATCCTGGCCAACAGCACCTGGGGCGGCTGGATCGCCGAGATGGGCGTGCCCGGCATCTACCGCAGCCAGGCCAGCCTGGCGCCGGGCGTCAAGGTGCGCATGGGCGTCAGGCCCGCGCCGCACGCCGGCATGGGCGTCGCGCAGTACACGTGGGCGACGTCGCCGCTGCGGCGCTACGTCGACCTCGTCAACCAGTGGCAGATCATCGCCTGCGTGCGCAACGGCCGCATGGCGCCGCTGTCCGCGCCGTTCAAGCCCAAGGACGCGACGCTGTTCTCCATCATCTCGGGCTTCGACACCGCGTACTCGGCCTACAACGGCTTCCAGACCGGCATCGAGCGCTTCTGGACGCTGCGCTGGCTGCAGCAGAACGAGGTCACCGAGCTCGACGCCGCCGTGCTCAAGGACGGCCTGGTGCGCGTCGACACGCTGCCGCTGGTCTTCAAGGCCGCCGGCTGCGACGGCCTCGCGCGCGGCACGCACGTGCGGGTACGCGTGGACGGCGTCGACCTGCTGACGCTGGACGTGCACGCCCGCCTGCTGGCCCGCCTCGACGACGCGGCCGCGCCGGCGGACGCCGCCCCCGAGGACGCCGACGACGTCGAGGAGGCCGGCGCCGGCCCGCTCACGCTGGCCATCGACGTCGACGAAGAAACCCCGCCCGCCGAAGGCGCCGCCACGCCGGCCTGAACGCCGCGACACTCCTTTCGCATGGACAAGAACTTCAAACGCCCGCCGCCACGCCAGATGTTCGCCCCCGCGCCGCTGTCCGTGCGACTGCGCAACTGGCGGCCGAGCGTGATGCAGCTGGCGCTCACGATCTCGATCAGCCTGCACGCCGCGGTGCTTGGCGTGCGCTTCGTCGATCCGGAGGACTTCAACCGCGTGTTCCAGGACACGCCGCTGGAGGTCGTGCTGGTCAACGCGCGCTCCACCGAGGCGCCCACCAAGGCGCAGGCGATCGCACAGGCCAACCTGGCCGGCGGCGGCGAGGCCGAGGCCGGCATCGCCACCTCGCCGCTGCCGCCCTCGCCCAGCGAGCTGGTCGGCGACGACCAGTCCGACGCGTCCAAGGAGATCCAGCAGCAGCAGCAGGAACAGCAGCAGCTGCTCACGCAGATCCGGCGCGATGTCGCCGCGATGCCGGTGCCCGATCCGCGCAGGGCGTCGACGATGACGCAGGCCGAGCGCGAGACGGAGCAGCTGCGCCAGCAGAAGCTGCGCCTGCTCGCCGCCATCGAGAAGCGCATCAACGAGGAGAACTCGCGGCCGCGCCGGCGCTACATCAGCCCGTCGACGCGCGAGGAGGTCTACGCGATCTACTACGACAAGCTGCGCCACAAGATCGAGGACAAGGGCACCGCCAACTTCCCGACGCTCAACGGCCACAAGCTGTACGGCGAGCTGACGGTCAACCTCACGATCGACGCGCGCGGCCGCATCGTCGAGTCCGAGATCGTGCACAGCTCGAACTCGCGCTTCCTCGACCAGCGCGCGCTCGCGATCGCGCAGGCCGCGACGCCGTTCGGCAATTTCAGCGACGAGATGAAGCGCAAGGCGGACCAGATCGTCGTCACCTCGCGCTTCCGCTTCACGAAGACCGAGGGCATGCAGGCCACGATGACCACCAACGGAGGCTGATCCCTTGAATCCCGCCCGCCTCGCCGTCGTCGGCAACCCCGTCGCCCACAGCCGCTCGCCGCAGATCCATGCGCGCTTCGCCGCGGCCACGGGCCTGGCGGTGGACTACACGCGCATCGAGGCGCCGCTGGACGGCTTCGTCGCCACCGTGCGCGCGTTCGCCGAGGCCGGCGCGCGCGGCTGCAACGTCACCGTGCCGTTCAAGGGCGAGGCCTTCGCGGCCTGCGCGCGCCTGAGCGAGCGCGCGCGCCGCGCGGAGGCGGTCAACACCATCGTCTTCGAGGCCGACGGCTGGCTCGGCGACAACACCGACGGCGCGGGCCTGGTGCGCGACATCGAGCTCAACGCCGGCGTGCCGCTCGCCGGCAGGCGCGTGCTGGTGCTGGGCGCCGGCGGCGCCGCGGCCGGCGCGCTCGATCCGCTGCTGGCCGCGCGGCCGGCGGCGCTGGTCGTCGCCAACCGCACGCCGTCCAAGGCGCAGGCCCTGGTCGAGCGCTTCGCCGCCGGCGCCGCGCGCCTGGGCGTGCCGCTGTCGGCGGCGGCGCTCGAAGCGCCCGGCGGCGAGTTCGACGTGCTGGTCAACGCCACCGCCGCCAGCCTGCACGCCGCCGTGCCGCCGCTGCCGGCCGGCACGCTCGCGCCCGGCGCGCTGGCGCTCGACATGATGTACGGCGCCGCCACCCTGCCCTTCCTGCGCTGGGCGCGCGCGCAGGGCGCAGTCGCGCGCGACGGCCTGGGCATGCTGGTGGAGCAGGCGTCGGAAGCCTTCTTCGTGTGGATGGGGCAGCGTCCCGCCACGTTCCCGGTGCTGGCCGAGCTGCGGCGCGAGGTCGATGGGCAGGTCGACGCGTCCGCGCGCGCGGCGGCCGCCACCGGGCAAGCCGGGGCCAAGGCGTGAGCTCCGGCCTGCGCAACGCCGGCCGGCTGGTCGGCATGCTGGCCGCCGCGCTGCTCGCGCTGCAGCTGTACTTCCTGCTGCGCATCGCGCTGATGACGGTGGTCGCGCCCGAGTCGACGACCTTCCAGCGCAGCGAGATCTGGCGCCTGGTCGTCGAGAAGCACCAGCTGCCGTGGGCGCAGGAGAGCGTCGCGCGCGACCGCATCTCCGACAACCTGCGCCGCGCCGTGATCGCCAGCGAGGACGCGGGCTTCGTCGACCACCACGGCGTCGAATGGGACGCCGTCGAGAAGGCGTGGACGAAGAACGAGAAGGCACAGGCGCGCGCCGAGGCGCAGCACGTCCGCGCGGCCACGCGGCGCGGCCGCGACGGCAGGCCGCGCGAGGTCGTGGCCAAGGTCGTCGGCGGCTCGACGATCTCGCAGCAGCTCGCCAAGAACCTGTTCCTCTCGGGCGAGCGCGACATCCTGCGCAAGGGCCAGGAGCTGGCGATCACCTTCATGCTGGAGTTCGTGCTGGGCAAGGACCGCATCCTCACGATCTACCTGAACAATGTCGAATGGGGCGAGGGCGTGTTCGGCGCGCAGGCGGCGTCGCAGCACTATTTCCGCACCAACGCGGCGACCCTCGGTCCGGCGCAGGCGGCGCGGCTGGCCGTGATGCTGCCGGCGCCCAAGCGCTTCGAGAAGGCGCCGTCCTCGGCCTACGTGCTGGGGCGCTCGGCCACCATCGTCGCGCGCATGGGCGGCGTGGATTTGCCATAGTGACAGCCTGGGCTCGCTCCGCTCCCCACCCCCGCGGGGTTCGTGCGGACGTGCGACAGTCCGGTGGACTGGCGCGCGCCTCACGAACGGCCGGCTCGCTCCGGAGCAGCCGAGCGCTCGCCGGCTAGGAACCGCCCTGGTCAGGACGCAAAGACATGGAACTGGACAGAGAGCAACAGGAAATCGCGCAGACCGCCGCGCGCCTGATCGTCGAGGACGGCCTGGACTACGCCACGGCGCGCCGCAAGGCGATGCAGGAGCACGGTGGCGGCCGGCGCCTGCGCGAGACGCCCAGCAACGAGGCCATCGAGGACGAAGTCCGCGCCCACATCGCCATCTTCCACGCCGACACCCAGCCGGCCGAGCTGCGTGCGCTGCGCGCGGCGGCGCTGCGCTGGATGCTGCGGCTGGCCGAGTTCCGGCCGCACCTGGGCGGCGCGGTCTGGCGCGGCACGGCGACGCGGCAGTCCATCGTCCGCATCGACCTGTATTGCGAGGACACCAAGGCGCCGGAGCTCGCGCTCCTGAACAAGGGCGTGGACTACGAGACCGTCAGCGAGCCGCTGGGCCGCGGCGAGCAGTCGCTGACGCTGGTGATAGCCGAGCGCAGCGCCGAGCTCGGCGACTGGGTGACGCTGCACTTCAACGTGCTCGACCTCGACGACCTGCGCGGCGCGCTCAAGCCTGACGCCCGCGGCCAGACCTGGCGCGGCGACACGGCGGCGCTGCGGCGCCTGCTCGAGGAGGACGCGGCATGAGCGGACTGAAGCGGCGCGACGCTGCACTGGCCATCGCCCTGGGCGGCGCGGCGCTGGGCGCCGGCGCCTGGCTGCGGCATCGCCAGGCAGCGGCCGAGGCCGGCGACCCCGCCGCCGCGGCGTCGGCCGCCGGCATCGCGCTGCCGCCGCTGACGCCGATCCCGGCGCCGATCAAGACGATGGACGGCCGAACGCTGACCGACGCGGACGCCGCCGGCCGCTTCGTCGTGCTCAATTTCTGGGCACCCTGGTGTCCGCCCTGCGTCAAGGAGATGCCGGAGATCGACCGCTTCGCGCGCTCGGCGGCGGGCAAGGACGTGCTGGTGATCGGCCTGGCGATCGACGAGCAGCCGGCCGTCGAGAAGTTCGTGGCGGCCCATCCGGTCTCATTCCCGATCTCCATCCTCGGGTATGCCGGGCTTGCCTGGGCTCGCCGGCTCAGCAATGATCCGAACGTCGCCCTGCCGTTCACGGCCGTGTTCGATCGCTCGCAACGGCTCGCCCGTCACAAGTTCGGTGCGACCAACGCGGCCGAATTGACCGATTGGGTGCGCGTTTCCTGAACGAACTCGCGGCAACCGGCGTCCGGACGGCCTCGAATCGGGGCCGGAATGCGCGGGATGGCGCTCAAGTGCGCTGCCCAACGCAACTTGAGTTGTCAAGCACTCT
>DASQCX010000614.1:0-1739 GCA_035634455.1 Burkholderiaceae bacterium | reverse complement strand
GAGCCGCTTGGGGTGCGCGAATTCGCCGACGGGCTGCAGGACGTGCTGGTGGTGGAAGAGAAGCGCCCCATCATCGAGCAGCAGCTCAAGGATGAGCTCTACCACTGCCCGCCCGATCGTCGTCCGCGTGTCTTCGGCAAGTACGGGGTTTCCGAGCAGGGCGGCGCCGGCGGCGAATGGAGCCATGCGCGGCCGCATGACGACTGGCTGCTGCGCGCCACCGCGGATCTCACGCCCGCCATCGTCGCCAAGGCCATCGCCGGCCTGCTCAAGCGCCGTGGCGTCCCGGCGGACGTGCAAGCGCTGCTGGATGCGCGGCTGGCGGTGATCGATGCCAAGGAGCGCGCGCTCGCCGCAGGCGCGGTGCAGGGGGTCGACCGGCTGCCCTGGTTCTGCCCCGGCTGCCCGCACAACACCAGCACGAAAGTGCCCGAGGGCTCGAAGGCGATGGCCGGCATCGGATGCCACGGCATGGCGGTCTGGATGGACCGCGCCACGACCTCGTGGACGCAGATGGGCGGCGAAGGCACCCCCTGGATCGGGCAGGCGCCGTTCACCAAGCGCAAGCACATGTTCTCCAACCTGGGCGACGGCACCTACAACCACTCGGGGCTGCTGGCGATCCGCCAATCGATCGCGGCCAAGGTCAACATCACCTACAAGATCCTGTTCAACAGCGCCGTGGCGATGACTGGCGGCCAGCCCATCGACGGCGGCGGCCTGGGCGTGGCGGCGATGACCCGTGAGCTGGAGGCCGAAGGCATCAAGCGCATCGTCGTCGTGGCCGACGAGCCGGCCAGGTACACAGGCGTGACGGGCCTGGCCCCGGGCGTGACGGTGCGTCACCGCGACCAGCTCGACGAGGTGCAGCGCGAGCTGCGCGAAGTCGAGGGCGCCACGGCAATCATCTACGACCAGATGTGCGCGACCAAGAAGCGTCGCGAGCGCAAGCGCGGCACGCGCGCCGACGTGGACATGCGGGTGGTCATCAACGAGCTGGTGTGCGAGGGCTGCGGCGACTGCTCGGTGCAGAGCAACTGCGTGGCCGTGCAGCCGCAGGAGACCGAGTTCGGCCGCAAGCGCAGCATCAACCAGAGCACCTGCAACAAGGACTTCTCCTGCGTCAAGGGCTTCTGCCCGAGCTTCGTGACCGTGCGCGGCGGCAACCTGAAGAAGCCGGATGCCGCGCCTTCGGCCGACCCCGCCGCATTGCCTTCAGTGCCGCTGCCCGTGCTGCCGGCCATCGCTTCGGCATGGGGCATCGTGGTGGCCGGCGTGGGCGGCACCGGCGTGGTCACCATCGGCCAGGTGCTCGGCATGGCCGCGCACCTGGAGGGCAAGCAGGTCCTGACGCAGGACGCGACGGGCATGGCGCAGATGGGCGGCGCGACCTGGAGCCACGTGCAGATCGCCAGGCAGGACAGCGACATCCGGGCTTCCCGCGTGGCGATGGCCAACGCCGACCTGCTGATCGCATGCGATGGCATCGTCGCGGCCAACAAGACGACGCTGGCCACGCTGGCGCCGCAGCGCACGTTCGTGGCGCTCAACACGCACGCCACGCCGACGGCCGCCTTCGTGGGCAATCCCGACTGGCAGTCGCCGGCCGCGCAGTGCGGCGAGGCGCTGGGCGCCATCGTCGGCGCTGAGAACCTGGGCCAGGTGGATGCCGAGGCGCTGGCCACGCGCATCCTGGGCGGTTCGGTCTACGCCAACATGCTCATGCTAGGCTACGCGTG
>DASQCX010000613.1:0-5127 GCA_035634455.1 Burkholderiaceae bacterium | reverse complement strand
TCGCCAAGGCCATCGACGCGGGGCGCTTCAACCACGTCTCGTCGATCGCGGCCGCGGGCCTGTACGAGGGCGTGTTCCGCGAGGACATGTTCGACGAGGCCGAGAACCTCGACCATCCGTACTTCGCCACCAAGCACGAGTCCGAGAAGATCGTGCGCACCGAGTGCAAGGTGCCCTGGACGGTGTACCGCCCCGCGATGGTGGTGGGCGACTCGCACACCGGCGAGATGGACAAGATCGACGGCCCGTACTACTTCTTCAAGCTGATCCAGCGCATGCGCCAGATCCTGCCGCCGTGGATGCCGTCCGTCGGCCTGGAGGGCGGGCGCGTCAACATCGTGCCGGTCGACTACGTCGTCTCCGCGCTGGACCACATCAGCCACGGCGCGCTCGAGGGCAGCGGCCAGTGCTTACACCTGGTCGATCCGGAAGGGCTGCGCGTGGGCGACGTGCTGGCCATCTTCTCCAAGGCCGCGCACGCGCCGAAGATGAACGTATTCGTCAACGCCGCGCTGCTGGGCTTCATCCCGCGCGGCGTCAAGAAGAGCCTGATGGCGCTGGCGCCAGTGCGCCGCGTGCGCAACGCGGTGATGAAGGACCTCGGCCTGCCGGAAGAGATCCTGACCTTCGTCAACTACCCGACCCGCTTCGACGACCGCGACACCCAGAAGGCGCTCAAGGGCTCGGGCATCGCCTGCCCGCCGCTCAAGGACTACGCCTGGCGCCTGTGGGACTACTGGGAGCGCCACCTCGACCCGGCGCTCAAGATCGACCACAGCCTCAAGGGCACGGTCGCGGGCAAGGTGGTGCTGGTCACCGGCGGCTCGTCGGGCATCGGCCTGGCCGCCGCCTGCAAGTTCGCCGAGGCCGGCGCGATCACGGTGATCTGCGCCCGCGACGAGGACAAGCTCGCCGAGGCGAAGAAGGCGATCGTCGAGTTCGCGAAGAACGGCGGCCGCGCCGACGCGCAGGTGCACACCTACGCCGTCGACATCGCCGACGAGGCGGCCACCAAGGCGTTCATCGATTGGCTCAACGAATCGCTGGGCGGCGTCGACTTCCTGATCAACAACGCCGGCCGCTCGATCCGCCGCGCCATCGAGGCCAGCTACGACCGCTTCCACGACTTCGAGCGCACGATGCAGCTGAACTACTTCGGCTGCATCCGCGTGACGATGGGCCTGCTGCCCGGCATGGTGGCCAAGAAGAAGGGCCACGTCGTCAACATCAGCTCGATCGGCGTGCTGACCAACGCGCCGCGCTTCTCGGCCTACGTGGCCAGCAAGGCGGCGCTGGACGCGTGGACGCGCTGCGCCTCCAGCGAGTTCGCGGACGTGGGCATCACGTTCACCACGATCAACATGCCGCTGGTGCGCACGCCGATGATCGCGCCCACCAAGATCTACAACAACGTGCCCACGCTGTCGCCCGAGGAGGCCGCCGACATGATCGCGTCGGCCTGCGTGGAAAAGCCGGTGCGCATCGCCACCCGCCTGGGCGTGTTCGGCGAGGTGCTGCACGCGTTCGTGCCGCGCGTGGCGCAGATCGTCAGCAACACGACGTTCCGCATGTTCCCCGACTCCGCCGCCGCGGCGGGCGACAAGAGCGGCAAGCCCAAGCTGTCGGCCGAGGCCGTCGCGATGCAGCAGATGATGCGCGGCATCCACTTCTGAAACGCGCAAGCCGGCGTTCCGAAAAGACGAACGCCGCGTCCGGTGAGAACCGGCGCGGCGTTTCTGTTTCGCGCTTCTGCCTTCGCATCCAGCGAAGGCGGCGCGATCACTTCTGGACGTCGATCCGGGTGATCGTGTACACGCTGTTCAGGCGATCCAGCTGGAACTGGACGTGGTCGCCGACCTGCACCTTGTCGAGCATGGCCGGATCCTGCACCTTGTAGGCGCCGGTCATGCCGGGCATGTCGTACGCCTTGATCTCGGCGTGCTTCAGGGTGATGCGGCCGGCGGGCTTGTCGATCTTCTTCACTTCGCCGGCCACGAGGGCCTGGGCGCAAGCGACGGCCGACACGGCCAGGAGGGCGACGGTGGCGAAGAGGCGTTTCATGATTCCATTGTCCTTCGTATTGCCATAACGCGCTGGCCGGCGCGCAGGAATACAGCCAGCTCGACCAGGCAGGCGGCGTTCCAGGCCGAAAATCACGCCGCCGGCGACATGCAGCCGTCGCGCAACCTCCCTAGAATCCGCGCATGACCACGCCCACCGCCTCCAGCCCCGCCGATCCGGCGCCCCACGACCTCTCGCACGTCGCCCCGCGCGACAAGGCGGAGATCCTGTCGCAGGCGCTGCCGTACATCCGCAAGTTCCACGGCAAGACGATCATCATCAAGTACGGCGGCAACGCGATGACCGAGCCCGCGCTGCAGCAGGACTTCGCCGAGGACGTGGTGCTGCTCAAGCTGGTCGGCCTGAACCCGGTGGTGGTGCACGGCGGCGGCCCGCAGATCGACACGGCGCTGTCCAAGCTCGGCAAGAAGGGCACCTTCATCCAGGGCATGCGCGTCACCGACAAGGAGACGATGGACGTCGTCGAGTGGGTGCTGGGCGGCGAGGTGCAGCAGGACATCGTGGGCCTGATCAACAACGCCGGCGGCAAGGCCGTGGGCCTCACGGGCTTCGACGGCGGCATGATCCGGGCGCGCAAGCTCAAGATGAAGGACAAGGACAACCCGGACATCGAGCACGACGTCGGCCAGGTGGGCGACATCGTCTCGATCGACCCGTCGGTGGTCAAGGCGCTGCAGGACGACCAGTTCATCCCGGTCGTCAGCCCGATCGGCTTCGGCGAGGGCAACGTCAGCTACAACATCAACGCCGACGTCGTCGCCGGCAAGCTGGCCGAGGTGCTGGGCGCCGAGAAGCTGGTGCTGCTGACCAACACGCCGGGCGTGCTGGACAAGCAGGGCAAGCTGCTGACCGACCTCAGCGCGCGCGAGATCGACGACCTGTTCGCGGACGGCACCATCTCGGGTGGCATGCTGCCCAAGATCTCGTCGGCGCTCGACGCCGCGCGCTCGGGCGTCAACGCCGTGCACATCATCGACGGCCGGGTGCCGCACGCGATGCTGCTGGAGATCCTGACCGATCAGGCCTACGGGACGATGATCCGGGCACGGTAGATGACGACCCCTCGTCCGGCGAGTACGCCGGACACTCCCCCGAGGGGAACGCGGGCCTCCTTGGGGCGGCCCGGCGCACGGCCCGCGAAACCATCTCGATGATCGACTCGACTGGCTTGCGACTCGGCGCCGCGTGCGGCGCCGCATTCCTCTGGGGCACGGGCTCGCTCGTGGTGAACCTGCTGGTCGCCCGCCACGGCTACCACCCGCAAAGCATCTCGTTCTGGCGCTTCGTGCTGGGCGCGGCGTCGCTGCTGCTGGTGTTCGGCCGTACGATGCCCTGGGCCCGGCTGCTGCGCGAGGGCGCGCCGCTGCTGGCCGCCGGCGCGGTGATGGCGTCGTACGTGCTGTTGTGGTTCATCGGCATCGCGCACATCGGCGCGGCCATCCCGACGCTGATCGCGCTGTGCCTGCCGCCGGTGTTCGTCACCGCCTGGGCCCTCGCGCGCGGGCGCCAGCGCGCGAGCCTCGCGCTGCTGGCGATCCTGGCCGCGTCGCTGGCCGGCACGGTGCTGCTGATCGTCGGCGGCGGCGCGGAGGGCGGGGCGCGGCCGGGGGCGACGGTGGACGACTGGATCCGGGGCGTCGCCGCCTCGATCGGCTCGGCGCTGCTGTACGCGGGCTTCACGCTCGTCAGCCCGGGCATCTCGCGGAAGTGGGGCGCGGGCACGGCGACGACCGCGCTGACGCTCGCGGCCACCGCGGTGATGGGCGTGTCGGGCCTGGTCTGGCCGCTGCAGCTGCCGCACGAGGCGACGCCCGAGGCCTGGCTGCTGTACCTGGGCATGGTCACCGCGGCGCTGGCGCTGCTGGCGTTCAGCTGGGGCGCGGCGCGCCTGAGCCCGACGGCGCTGACGGTGGCGACGCTGGTCGAGCCGTTGACGGCGGTGCTGCTCGCGGCGGCGTTCCTCGGCGAACGCCTTCAGCCCGCGCAGTGGCTGGGCGCGCTGCTGCTGATGGGCGGCATCTGGGGACTGGGCCGCGACATGTCCCACGGGAGCGCCGCATGACCGGGCGCGTCTGGCTGTTCGACCTCGACAACACGCTGCACGATGCCGGCGCCTGGGTGTTCGCGCAGATGAACGACACGATGCGCAACTACGTCGTCGACACGCTGGGCGTCACGCCGGCCGAGGCCGACGCGCTGCGCGAGAAGTACTGGCGCCGCTACGGCTCGACGATGCTGGGCCTGGTGCGCCACCACGACGTCAGCCCCGCGCACTTCCTGCGCGAGACGCACCGCTTCCCCGGCCTGGAGCAGCGCGTGACCGGCCACCGCCACGACCTCGCCGCCATCGCGCGGCTGCGCGGCCGCCGCATCGTGCTGACCAACGCGCCGCGTGCCTACGCGATGCGCGTGCTGGGCGCGCTCGGCATCGTGCACCTGTTCGAGCAGGTGCTGTCCATCGAGGACATGCGCATGTTCGGCGACTGGCGCCCCAAGCCCGACCGCCGCATGCTGCGCGGCATCGCGGCGCGCCTGGGCGTGCACCCGTCGCGCTGCGTGCTGGTGGAGGATTCGCTGGACAACGTGCTCGCCGCGCGCCGCGTCGGCATGCAGCCGGTGTGGATGCAGCGCTTCGCCCGCCGCGGCACCCATGCCGGGCCGCGGGTGGGGCGCTGGAGCGTGCACCCGGGCGGGGTGCGCGTCGTCCGGACGCTGCGGTCGCTGGCTTAGACGCGTCCGTGGCGGGCGCGCCGCGTCCCGGCCGGCGCGCCGGCACCCCGTCCGTGCGGGGCTGCACGAAAATCGCGCTTGGTGTTTACCTGCACGCGGCAGCGCGGCAGCGGTGTGCAAGAATTGCCGCACGACCTGCTCACTTCGGCAGCTGACAGCAATGCCAGACCTTCCCACCGCCCTTTCTGCCGTAGCCGGTTCCGGCGCCCCGGCGCCCGAGACGACGATGACATCACCCCCAGCAGGTCGGGACAACGCGGTCGAGGACGACGCCGCCGAGTCCGAGTCCACGCCCGAGGCGCCGGTCCGCAAGCG
>DASQCX010000612.1:0-2043 GCA_035634455.1 Burkholderiaceae bacterium | reverse complement strand
CGCCACCTTCAGGCCGAGGCGGTGCGCCTCGTCGACCGCGGCCTTGATCTCCTCGTAGCTCATCTGCTGCGCGCCCGCCGCGTCGGTGCGCGAGAGCACGCCGCCGGTGACGCACAGCTTGATCACCTCGGCGCCGAACTTGTGCACCCGGCGCACCAGCGCGCGGAAGCCGTCCGGGCTGTCCGCGACCGACGGCGTGGGCACCGCGGCGAAGCTCGGCGGCAGGCCCTCCGTGCCGTCGCAGTGCCCGCCGGTGGCGCCCAGCGCGTAGGTGGCCGGCACGATGCGCGGGCCCGGGACGTAGCCGCTGTCCACCGCCTGCTTGATGCCGACGTCGGCGTAGTCGTCCGAGCCGACGTTGCGCACGGTGGTGAAGCCCGCCTCCAGCATCGCCTTGGCGTTGGCCACCCCCACGGCGACCCAGAAGGCGTCGGTGTAGTCGAGGTAGTGGTTGCCGTCGATGCGGGCGTCGGCGGCGAGGTGGACGTGCATGTCGATCAGGCCGGGCAGCAGCGTCTGCCCCGGCAGCTCGATGCGCGCCGCGTCCTGCGGGATCGCGGCGTCGCCCTGCACGAGGACGGCGCGGATGCGGCCATCGGCGACCACGATCGCGGGCCGCTCCACCATGCGGCCGGACAGCACGTCCAGCATGCGGTCGGCCGTGACCACCGTGGTGGCGGCCAGCGCGCCGGCGCCGCCCAGGGCCGCCAGCGCGGCCACCAGCAAATTCTTCGCTCCCCTGCCCGTCATGTCCGCTCCTCGTCGAGCGGACACTTTAACCGCAGGGGTTCAGAACGATTCCCAGTCGTCCGACGTCGTCTCCAGCGCCGGCTCGCGCGCCGGCACGGGCGTCGGCGCGGCGACAGGCCTGGCGGCCACGGCCACCGGGCGCGCCGCGGGGGCGGGCGCAGGCTTGCGCACCGGCGCCACGGGCGCGGCCTCCGGCCTGGGCGCCGCGACAGGCGCCGCGGCCACCGGCGCACGCACGACGTCGGCGGTCCGGCCCGCGAGCTTGAACACCGACACCACCTGCACCAGCTGTTGCGCCTGGTCCTTCAGGCTCTCGGCGGCGGCGGCGCTCTCCTCGACCAGCGCGGCGTTCTGCTGCGTGGCCTGGTCCATCTGCGCGATGGCGTCGCCGACCTGGCCGACGCCCGTGCTCTGCTCGGTGCTGGCGGCGCTGATCTCGCCCATGATGTCGGTCACGCGCGCGATCGAGGCCACGATCTCGGTCATCGTCTCGCCGGCGCGATCGACCAGCTCCGTGCCGTGCTGGACGCGCTCGACGCTGGCCGAGATCAGCGTCTTGATCTCCTTGGCGGCATCCGACGAGCGCTGCGCCAGCGAGCGCACCTCGCCGGCCACGACCGCGAAGCCGCGGCCCTGCTCGCCGGCGCGGGCGGCTTCCACCGCGGCGTTGAGCGCCAGGATGTTGGTCTGGAACGCGATGCCGTCGATCACGGCGATGATGTCGACGACGCGCCGGGAGCTGTCGTTGATGCCCTTCATCGTCTCGACGACCTCGCCCACGACGTCGCCGCCCTTGCGCGCGACGGCGCTGGCGCCGAGCGCGAACTGGTTGGCCGACTGCGCGTTCTCCGCGTTCTGGCGCACGGTCGCGCCGAGCTCCTCCATCGACGCGGCCGCCTGCTGCAGCGCCGAGGCCTGCTCCTCGGTGCGGGCGCTCAGGTCGTTGGCGCCGTGCGAGATCTGCGACGACGCGGTGGCCACGCTTTCCGAGTTGGAGCGCACGTTGCTCACCAGGCTGGCCAGGCCGCCCTGCATCTTGGCCAGCGCCGCGAGCAGCTGCGCGATCTCGTCGCGGCCGGCGACGCGCACCTGCCGGGTCAGGTCGCCGCCGGCGATCGCCTCGGCCACGCCGACGGCGAAGTCCACCGGACGCGTGATCCGATGGCTGAACACCACGCCCACGACGATGCCCGCCGCGCCCGCCACCAGCATCAGCACGATGCTCACCAGCGAGGCGCGCTGCGCCCGCACGGCGGCGTCGGCGGAGGCGGCGGCGCTGTCCGCGGCGATCTT
>DASQCX010000611.1:0-4432 GCA_035634455.1 Burkholderiaceae bacterium | reverse complement strand
CGACGAATTCCGCGACCGCATGCCGCCCGAGGACCGGCCGGCCTTCGTCGCCGCCGTGGAGCGCGCGTTCTACCGCCACGAGAAGACGCAGGCCGAGTTCCGCTTCCCGCAGCCCAACGGCCAGGTGCGCTGGATCAGCGCCGTCAGCGAGCCGGTGCGCGACGCGGGCGGCCGCGTGCTGCGCCTGCGCGGCACGCTGCAGGACGTCACCGAACGCCGGCTCAGCGAGCGCCGCGAACGCGAGAGCGCGGAGCGCGACCGGCTGCTGTGGCAGACCTCGGCCGACGTCGTCCTGATCGTCGGCGAGGACGACCTGGTGCGCTTCTGCAACCCGGCCATCGAGGCGGTGCTGGGCTGGCGGCCCGAGGAGGTCGTCGGCCGCCCGCTGACGATGCTGCAGCCCGAGCGCCTGCGCGAGGCGCATCGCCGCGGCTTCGCGCGCTACCTCGCCGGCGGCGAGCGGCACCTCGACTGGCGCGCCGTCGAGATCGCCGGCCTGCACCGGGACGGCCGCGAGATCCCGGTGGAGATCTCGTTCAGCGACATGCAGATGGACGGCCGGCGCGTCTTCGGCGCCTTCATGCGCGACGTCACCCAGCGCGTGCTGCAGCAGCAGGCCCTGCAGCGCAGCGAGGAGCGCTACCGGCGCATCGTGCAGACGGCCGAGGAAGGCATCTGGATGATCGCGGCCGACGCCACCACCACCTTCGTCAACCCGAAGATGGCCCGCATGCTGGGCTACGAGGCGGCCGAGATGCTGGGCCGCCCGATGTACGACTTCATGGACGACCGTGCCCGCGCCGAGGCGGAGGAGAACATGCGGCGGCGCGCCCGGGGCATCTCGGAACAGCACGACTTCCGCCTGCGCCGCAAGGACGGCAGCGACCTGTGGACGGCGATGAGCACCAGCCCCATCGTCGACGCCGACGGCCGCCACGCGGGGGCGCTGGCCATGGTCACCGACATCACCGAGCAGCGGCGCAGCCAGGCGCAGCGGCTGGAGCTGGAGGCGCAGCTGCGCGAGTCGCAGAAGATGGAGGCCATCGGCGTGCTGGCCGGCGGCATCGCGCACGACTTCAACAACGTGCTGGCGGGCATCCTGGGCAATGCGGCGCTGGCGATCCAGGACCTGCAGCCGGGGCATGCGGCCGCGATCAGCGTGGAGCAGATCCGCAAGGCCGGACTGCGCGGACGCGGGCTGGTGCAGCAGATCCTGGCGTTCGCGCGCCGCCAGCCGCGCGAGGTGGTCAGCTGCGAACTGCGTCCGCTGGTCGAAGAATGCGTCGGCCTGCTGCGCTCCGCGCTGCCGGCCGGCGTCGCGCTCGACGTGTCGCCCGGTGCCGAGCGGCTGTTCGTGATGGCCGACGCCACGCAGGTCCAGCAGGTGCTGATGAACCTGTGCACCAACGCCTGGCACTCGCTGGACGGCAAGCCGGGGCGCATCGCGGTCGCGCTGGCGGGCGTGGAGCTCGACGGCGCGGCGGCGCGCCATCTCGGCGCCGGCCTGACGCCGGGCTCGTACGCGCGCATCGCCGTGGAGGACAACGGCCACGGCATGGACGTGCAGACCCGCGCCCGCATCTTCGAGCCCTTCTTCACGACCAAGCCGGTGGGCGAGGGCACCGGGCTCGGGCTCGCGGTGGCGCATGGCATCGTCTCGACCCACGGCGGCGTCATCCGCGTGCAGACGGCGCCCGGGCAGGGCAGCACCTTCGAGATCTACCTGCCGCGCTCTGCCCAGATGGCGGGCGCCGATCGCGTGCAGCCGCTCGCGATCGCGCATCACGGCCACGGCGAGCGGGTGCTCTACGTCGACGACGACGAGGTGATGGTGGTGATGGTGGAGCGCCTGCTCGAGCGCCTGGGCTACAGCGCCACCTGCCTGCACGACCCGGCGCGCGCGATCGAGCTGGTGCGCGCCGCGCCGCAGGACGTCGACATCGTCGTCAGCGACCTCAACATGCCCGAGCTGTCGGGCCTGGACGTCGCCCGCGCGCTGCAGGGGATCCGGTCGGAGCTGCCGGTGGTCATCATCTCCGGCAACCTGCCCGACCAGCTGCAGGGCGAGGCCCGTCTGGCCGGCGTGCGCGCGCTGGTGCACAAGCAGTACACGGTGGAGGAGCTGGGCACCGTCATCCACTGGGTGCTGGCCGGCGGCCAGCGCCTGGGGCTGGAGCCGCCGCTGATGGCCTCGCGCTAGTTGGTGTAGTTCTCCACCGTGCCGACGTCGCGCGGCTGCGCGCTCTCGGGATCGGCGCCGAACTCGCGCTTGGCGCGGCGCTGGCGCAGCAGGTCCCAGCATTGGTCGAGCTGCTGCGCGACCTGCTTCAGGCGCTCGGCGTTGGCCTCCGGTGCCGTCGGATTCTCGCGCAGGCGGTGCTCCTCGTCGACGAGCGCGGTGATGTGATCGAGAATGGTCTGGTCGTCCATGGCGGCTCCTGAGCGGGAACGTGTCCGGGCCGGCGCCGGCAATCGGCGCGCCTCGCCCGCGAGCATAGGGCAGGTCAGTCCCGTTCTCGGCAGCAGGGTCAAGCCAGGGGCAGAATCGGGGCGACCCCGCTCGAGGAGCCTTCCGTGTCCGACTCGCATTCCCATGTCCGTGAACCGCGCTGGAAGCACGACGGCGTGCGCGTCGTGCCGGCCGACAAGCTCGATCCGAACACCGCCCAGACCCCCGGCATGGACCGCCAGGCCGCGATCACCTTCGCGCGCACCGGCGCCCGCAAGCTGTGGGCCGGCACCGTGCACATCCACCCGAACGCCAAGACCGGCGCGCACCACCACGGGCCGCTGGAGAGCGTGATCTACGTGGTCAAGGGCCGTGCACGCATGCGCTGGGGCGAGCGGCTGGAGTTCACCGCGGAGGCCGGCCCCGGCGACTTCATCTACGTCCCGCCGTTCGTGCCGCACCAGGAGATTAACGCCAGCCCGACCGAGGTGCTGGAATGCGTGCTGGTGCGCAGCGACGGCCAGGCGGTGGCGGTCAACCTCGACATCGAGCCCGTCGAGCCGCCGCAGGATGTGCCCTGGATCGACCCGACGCACCCCGGCGCCTGATCATTCTGCGAAGAACTGGTCGCGCGCCGAGCTGGTGATCGCCGCGACGCAGGGATGCGTGATGCGGCGCTCGGTGGAGATGGCGTGGAACTCCTCGACCAGCTCGTCGCTGCGGCCGACCACCCGCACGCCGTACTGCGCGGCCGTCTCCGATTCAAGCACCGCGGGCGTCATGAACACGCCGCGGCCCTCGCCGCCGAACGCCTTCATCAGCGCGGCGTCGTCGAACTCGCCGATGACGCGCGGGCGGATCTTGCGCGCCGCCAGCCACAGGTCGAAGCGCTGGCGCATCGCCGACGCGTTGCCCGGCAGCAGCATCGGCGCGTCGTCCAGGCATTGCGGGAAGCCGCCCTTGAGCGAACGTTTCAGCTCGGGGGTGGCGAAGAAGCTCATCGCGGTCGAGCCGAGCGCGTGGTTGAACGCCTTCATGCCGGCCTGGCGGCCCAGCGGCTCGTCGGCCAGCACCAGGTCCAGCCGCTGCACGGCGAGCTGGCCCAGCAGGTCGGCGAGCTTGCCCTCGTGGCAGATCAGGCGCACGTTGGCGGCCGCGGACAGCGCCGGCTCCAGCAGCCGGTAGGCGATGGACTTGGGCACCGAGTCGGACAGCCCGACACGGAAGTCCAGCGCCGCCGATACGCCGCTCGTCTTGCCGATGCGCGCCTCCAGCTCCGCCCCGAGCGCGAAGATCTGGTCGGCGTAGCCCATCGCGAGATGGCCCTCGTCGGTGAGCTCCAGCCCGCGCCCGGCCTTGCGGAACAGGGCGCAGCCGAGGCGATCCTCCAGCAGCTTGATCTGCCCCGACAGCGTCTGCGGCGAGATCGCGAGCTGCTGGCCGGCGCGCACGACGCCGCCGGCCTTGGCCGCGGCCCAGAAGTAGTGCAGGTGCTTGTAGTTCATCGCCAGGCTCCGATGCTGCGGATTTCTCGATACGACAGGTCGACGAATACGACTTTACGCTGAAAGTCCGGCTGCCGAGAATTCCCTGTCTGCCCCGCACCGGAAACTCGCCATGGACTTCCTGCTCGACCCGACCCTGTGGGTCGCCTTCGCGATGCTCACGACGCTCGAGATCGTGCTGGGCGTCGACAACATCGTCTTCCTGACCATCCTCGTCGGCCGCCTGCCGGCGCAGCGGCGCGACGCCGCGCGCCGCGCCGGCCTGGCGTTCGCGATGCTCACGCGCATCGCGCTGCTGCTGTCGCTGAGCTGGGTCATGGGCCTGACCACCGAGCTGTTCGCGCTCGCCGGCCACGGCTTCAGCGGGCGCGACCTGGTGCTGCTGGGCGGCGGCGCGTTCCTGCTGTACAAGGCCTCGCGCGAGATCTTCGAGGCCGTGGAGCAGGGCGGCGACGCCGCGCACGCGCCTGCGAAGCCG
>DASQCX010000610.1:0-2142 GCA_035634455.1 Burkholderiaceae bacterium | reverse complement strand
CGGCGTGCGAAGAGTGCGCGTGTGACGGTCCCGCGTGCTCGGCACGTCGCGGGTGCGGCGTGCGGCGGCCGCGTCCGCGATGCTCGCGATCGTCGCGTGGCGGTCGGGGCGCGTGGCGCAGGTCGTGCGCCAGCATGCCGTCGTCGGGGAAGTCGTGCGGCAGCTTGAATCCGATGTAGCGCTCGATGGCCTCGAGCCCCTCGACGTACTCCTCGCACGCCAGCGTGATGGCGTGACCGGAGGCGCCGGCGCGCGCCGTGCGGCCGGCGCGATGGACGTAGTCCTGCGGATCGAAGGGCAGGTCGTAGTTGATGACGTGGGTCACGCCCTCGATGTGCAGCCCGCGTGACGCGACGTCCGTCGCCACCAGGATGGGGAGCGTGCCGTCCCGGAACTCGCCCAGGATGCGCAGCCGCCGGCGCTGATCGACGTCGCCGGTGATGGCGGCGGCGGAGAAGCCGTTGGCGATGAGGTTCCGCTCCAGCCGCTCCGCCGTCCGCTTCATGTTGGTGAAGACGAGGACGTGGGCGTCGGTCATGCGGCGCATGAGGCCGATCAGGAGCGGCAGCTTCTCGTGCGATCCGACGTGGTAGACGAGGTGCTCGATGCCCTCCGCCGTCACCTGCTCCGGCGTCACGGAGACCTTCTCGGCGTCGTTCATGAAGACGTAGGCGAGCTCCATCACGTCGTAGCCCAGCGTGGCCGAGAACAGCATCGACTGGCGGCGGTCGAAGGGCGGGAGCCGCCGCAGCAGGTAACGCAGGTCCTTGATGAACCCCATGTCGAACATGCGGTCGGCCTCGTCGATGACGAGGATCTCGACGCCGCGCAGGTCGAGGACGTGCTGGCGGTGGTAGTCGATCAGCCGGCCAGGCGTGCCGACCAGGAGATCCGTGCCCGCCTGCACCTGATCGCGCTGCTTCTTGTAGTCGACGCCGCCGTAGACCGCGTGGATCGTGAACGGCGTCGCCTGGCCCAGCAGCCTCGCGTCGTCGGTGATCTGCACCACCAGCTCGCGGGTGGGCGCGATGACCAGCGCGCGCGGTCCGGTGCGATGCTCGGCACGCGCGCGCTCGAGCAGCCTGGTGAAGATCGTGATCAGGAACGCGGCCGTCTTGCCGGTGCCGGTCTGTGCCTGGCCCGCGACGTCCCTTCCCGCCAGTGACAGCGGCAGAACCTTCTCCTGGATGGGTGTGCAGTGCGTGAAGCCGGCCGCCTCGACGCCCGCCATAACAGGCGCGGGCAGCGAGAAGCTCGCGAAGGGGCGCCCCTCCGGCCGGGGTCTGTCCGTGCTCACGCGAAATCCGTCGGAAGTCGGCCGCTCATGCGGCCTGAATGACCGCCGCCCCCGTGGCAGTCAAGCGCGCCATTCCCGCGCGCCTATCTTGACGTCTGCGCGCGATGCGTGGGACAAGACCGCCCGATGGCCGACAGCTGCGAGCCGCTGCGCATCATGCTGGGGTTCGTCGTGCGCCAGTGTGCGCGCCGGCTCGGCCACGCGCCGCTCCCCGAGGAGCTCGCCGACTGGGCCAACAACCAGTGCGACGAGCGCGGCTGCTATCGCATCTTCGGCCGCGCCATCAGCGCCGAGGAAGCGCGCATCATCCTCCGCCATCCCGAACGCTTGGTGACGGTCCGTCCCGGCCCACGATGGGAGTTCACGACGACCCCGGTCCGCTAGGAGCCGCCGCTCCACGCATCCCGGTGCTCACCGGGCGCGCCTGGAGCTTCGCCGACGGGCTGCGCGCGATCGACGTGCTGCCGATCGGCGTGTCGAGCGAGCCGCCCGCCGAGGCCACGCGCAGTCTCTTCGCGGCCATCGATCCCACCCTGGCGGTACGGCTCGCGCCGGGCGACGTGCTGGTCGCCGGCCAGCGGCTGGGCGCGGGCCCGGGAGCCGTGGCGGCTGCGCGCGCGCTGCGCGCCGCCGGCTTCGCCGCGGTGATCGCCGCGAGCTACGCCGACGGCTTCGCCGACGCGCTCCTCGACGCCGGCATCCCCGCGCTCGAGGTGGACGCGCCCGCGGTCTTCCACACTGGCCAGCGCCTGCGCATCAACCTCGAGGGCGGTACCATCGCCAACCTCTCGAGCGGCGACCGCCAGCCCGTGCGTAACCTCACCGAGGCGCTGCTGGCGCGGTTA
>DASQCX010000609.1:0-4617 GCA_035634455.1 Burkholderiaceae bacterium | reverse complement strand
CTCGTGGGGCATCACCAAGAACGTCAAGTGGCTCACCGAGATCGGCTTTTCCAGCCTCAAGCCCGACGGCGGCTCCAGCGAGAACGTGACCAAGGTCACCCTGGGCCCGGCGCTGTCGACGGGGCCGGACTTCTGGAAGCGTCCGGAGCTGCGCCTGTACGTGACCTACGCCGACTACAACAAGGCCGCGGCCGCCGACACCGCCAACAACTACAACTTCCCGGCCAACAAGACCAGCGCCGTGTCCTACGGCGCCCAGGTCGAGATCTGGTTCTGAGAGACGGGCGCCGCCGGGCTACTTCGCGGCCTTGAGCCACGGCACGATCGCGCACGCGACCACCAGCCCGGCGTAGGTGACCATGCGGCCGTCATGGCCCGTGATCACCAGCCCGGCCACCAGCACCGCCAGCCCGGCGGCGCTGGCCTGCCAGGCGAGCGTGAACCAGGACGTGCGCGCCAGGCCGCGGCGCCAGAACAGCTTGCACAACGCGGCCGTGAGGGCCCCCACGCCGACGGCGGGCAGCGCGAAGTTGGCGAGATGCCAGAACAGGTCCAGGGCGTCCAAGGGAAGGCGTTTGCGTTGGATCAAGAAAGGCGGCGCCGCCGGCAAATCCGGCGGTCCCCCTCCGGGAACAGGGAAATTTTATAATGCGGGCATGTCTGTGTTCGCGTTGGGCCTCAACCACCAGACCGCGCCCGTCGACCTGCGCGGACGCTTCGCGTTTCCGCTCGAACAGGTCTCGCCCGCGCTGAAGGCGCTGGTGCAGCAGTTCGGCCGCGCCGATGGCGCCGCCGCGGCCGGCGCGCCCGAGGTGGCGTTGCTGTCCACCTGCAACCGCACCGAGGTCTACGTCGCCGTGCCGGCGCACAAGCCCTCGCTGGTGCGCCCGGTGGCCGACTGGCTGGCCGCGCAGGGCGGCGTCAGCGGCGCCCAGCTGCTCGACCACAGCTACGTGCTGGAGAACCGCGAGGCCGCGCGCCACGTGTTCCGCGTCGCGTCGGGCCTGGACTCCATGGTGCTGGGCGAGCCGCAGATCCTCGGCCAGATGAAGCAGGCCGTGCGCGAGGCCGACCAGGCCGGCACGCTGGGCACGACGCTGCACCAGCTGTTCCAGCGCTCGTTCTCGGTCGCCAAGGAAGTGCGCACGTCCACCGAGATCGGCGCCCACTCCATCAGCATGGCCGCCGCCGCCGTGCGCCAGGCCACGCAGCTGTTCGGCGAGCTCGACAAGCTCAACGTGCTGTTCGTCGGCGCCGGCGAGATGATCGAGCTCGTCGCCACCCACTTCGCGGCGCGCACGCCCCGGCTGATGGCCGTGGCCAACCGCACGCTGGAGCGCGGCGAGAAGCTGGCCGTGCGCCTGGGCGCCCAGGCCATGCGCCTGGCCGACGTGCCCGCGCGGCTGCACGAGTTCGACATCGTCATCTCCTGCACCGCCAGTACGCTGCCCATCATCGGGCTCGGCGCCGTCGAGCGCGCGCTGAAGACGCGCAAGCGCCGCCCGATGTTCATGGTCGACCTGGCCGTGCCGCGCGACATCGAGCCCGAGGTCGCGCAACAGAACGACGTCTACCTCTACACGGTCGACGACCTGTCCGAGCTGGTGCGCTCGGCCGGCGCCAAGCGCCAGGCGGCCGTCGAGCAGGCCGAGGCCATCATCGACGCCGGCGTGCTGGGCTTCTCGCACTGGCTCGACCAGCGCGCCACCGTGCCGCTGATCCAGGCGCTCACCCGCCAGGCCGACGACTGGCGCAGCGCCGAGCTGCTGCGCGCCCGCAAGGCGCTGGCCAAGGGCGACTCGGTCGACGCCGTGCTCGAGGCGCTGAGCCGCGGGCTCACGCAGAAGATGCTGCACGGCGCGCTCGCCGAGCTGCGCACCAGCGAAGGCGAGCAGCGCCACCGGCTCACGGACACCGTCACGCGGCTGTTCCTGCGCCAGGCCACGCGCGACCCGGCCGACCCCGGCCTCTAGCGACGCGCCGCGTCCCGGCGTCGCCGACGACGCCGCACCGCCAGCCCGCGCACGACGCGGGCTGCCCGCCCGCTTCCCGCCTCGCTGCCGACATGAAAGACTCGCTCCGCCAACAATTCGAACGCCTGGGCATGCGCCTGCAGGAACTCGACGCCCGCCTGGCCGACCCGGCCGCGACGAACGACATGGCCAGGTTCCGCGAGCTCGCGCGCGAGCAGTCCGAGGCGTCGGAGATCGTCGAGCTGTACCGCCGCTTCACCCAGCGCGAGGCCGACCGCGCGACCGCGCAGGAGATGCTGGACGCGGGCGACGACGCCGACATGGCCGCGCTGGCGCGCGAGGAGATCGCCGCCTGCGACGCCGACCTCGCGTCGCTGGAGGCCGCCCTGCAGGCCACGCTGCTGCCGCGCGACCCGGACGACGCGCGCCCGGCCTTCGTCGAGATCCGCGCCGGCACCGGCGGCGAGGAGTCGGCGCTGTTCGCCGCCGACCTGCTGCGCATGTACCTGCGCTACGCCGAGCGCCAGGGCTGGCGCAGCGAGGTCATGAGCGAGAGCGCGTCCGACCTCGGCGGCTACAAGGAAGTGGTCGTGCGCATCGAGAACCCGTCCGGCGCGCGCGGCCTGGCCGCCGCCGCCGAGGGGGTCTATGGCCAGCTGCGCTTCGAGTCGGGCGGCCACCGCGTGCAGCGCGTGCCCGCCACCGAGGCCCAGGGCCGCATCCACACCAGCGCCTGCACGGTGGCCGTGCTGGCCGAGCCCGACGCCGCGGCCGAGGTCACGCTCAACCCGTCCGAGCTGCGCATCGACACCTTCCGCGCCAGCGGCGCCGGCGGCCAGCACATCAACAAGACCGACAGCGCCGTGCGCATCACGCACCTGCCCACCGGCATCGTCGCCGAGTGCCAGGACGACCGCTCGCAGCACCGCAACAAGGCCAAGGCGATGGCCGTGCTGCTGGCGCGGCTGCAGGATCGCGAGCGCGCCGAGCGCGAGGCCAGGGACGCCGCCGAGCGCAAGAGCCTGATCGGCTCGGGCGACCGCTCCGACCGCATCCGCACCTACAACTTCCCGCAGGGCCGGCTGACCGACCACCGCATCAACCTGACGCTCTACAAGCTGGGCGCGGTGATGGAAGGCGACCTCGGCGAGGTCGTGGGCGCGCTGCGCGCCGCGCGCGCGCAGGAGCAGCTGGCGGCGCTGGAGTCGGGCGCGTGAACATGCCGGCCACGGTCGACGCCGCGCTGCGCGCCGCCCGCGCCCGCGGCCTCGAGCGGCTCGACGCGCAGCTGCTGCTGGCCCATGTGCTGGGGCAGCCGCGCAGCTGGCTGCTGGCGCACGGCGACGACGCGCTGCCGACATCGCATGCGGCGGCGTACGACGCGCTCGTCGCGCGCCGCGCCGCCGGCGAGCCGTTCGCCTACCTGGTCGGCGAACGCGAGTTCCACGGCCTGGTGCTGGCCGTCGCCCCCGCCGTGCTGGTGCCGCGGCCCGACACCGAGACGCTGGTCGACTGGGCGCTCGCCCTGCTGCGGGACGAGCTGCGCGACACCGCCGCCCCGGCCGTGCTCGACCTGGGCACCGGCAGCGGCGCGATCGCGCTGGCGCTCAAGAACGGCTGCCCGCGCGCCCGCGTGTGGGCGGGCGAGCGCAGCGCGGACGCGCTCGCGGTCGCGCGCGCGAACGCCGCGCGGCTGGCGCTGGACGTCCGCTTCGCGCAGGGCGACTGGTGGGACGCGCTGGCCGGCGCGCCTGACGTGCCCGTCTTCGACCTCGTCGTCAGCAACCCGCCCTACATCGCCGCCGACGACCCGCACCTGGCCGCGCTGGCGCACGAGCCGCTGTCCGCGCTGGTCGCCGCCGACGACGGCCTGGCCGACATCCGCCGCATCGCCGCCGGCGCGCGCGGCCGGCTGCGCGGCGGCGGCTGGCTGCTGTTCGAGCACGGCTGGGAGCAGGCGGACGCCGTCGCGGCGATCCTGCGGCAGGCGGGTTTCGGCGCCGTCGCGACGCGGCGCGACATCGAGGGCCGGGCGCGCTGCACCGGTGGCTGTCTGGGCGCTTGATTCACCGGTTTCGGGGGGTGCTGCCGTGCACGCCCGGGCCCGAACCGCGCTATCGTGACAGCGTCTCTGTGTCGTCACAGGAGGTAATCAGGGCTGGAGAAAGCGTGATGTTTGTCGATACAAACAGCACGGCAACAGGCGTAGCATCGGTTGTCAGGCGTCTGGTTTTTGTGCCCTCCGGGGCGATTCGGGAGCCGACCATGGGATCTTCAGGTTCGACAGTGCGTCGTACACGCGCCGGCCGCCAGGCCGCCGCCTTTGCGATCCTCGCCGCCACCGCGTTGGGAGCCAGCGCCGAAGGGCTGATCCTGCGAGCGTACGAGAACCCGACCGGCACGCATACCGGCTCCGAGTATGCGCTCACCAACTCCCACATCGCCGGCAGTTCCATCCGGCTGTTCGGCGACTACTACTTCTTCGATCCGGCTCAGAGCAACATGGGCCCGACCATGAGCAGCCTGGTCGGCGGCTTCCACGTCAGCACGGGCCTGGTCGGCCTGGCCCAGCCGCTGTCGCTGTACGACAGCCGGCCCGACGCGCTGCAGAACCTGCCCTACGTCGGGCTCGGCTACAGCCATC
>DASQCX010000608.1:0-7922 GCA_035634455.1 Burkholderiaceae bacterium | reverse complement strand
AATGGGCATCGGCGTGCTCTGCATCTACGTCGTGCTCGTGCTGCTGTTCCACGATTTCCTGCAGCCCGGCACGATCCTCGCGGCGCTGCCGCTCGCGGTCGGCGGTGCGCTCGTCGCGCTGCTCGGCACCGGTGGCAGCTTCGGCATGCCGGCGGTGATCGGCGTGCTGATGCTGATGGGCATCGTCACCAAGAACTCCATCCTGCTCGTGGAATACGCCGTGGTGGCGCGGCACGACGGCATGCCGCGGCTGCAGGCGCTCGTCGACGCGTGCCACAAGCGCGCCCGGCCCATCGTCATGACCACCATCGCGATGGGCGTGGGCATGCTGCCCAACGCGCTGGGCCTGGGTGCCGAGCCCAGCTTCCGCCAGCCCATGGCCATCGTCGTGATCGGCGGCCTGATGACCTCCACCGTGCTGAGCCTGCTGGTGGTGCCGGTGGTGTTCACCTACGTCGACGACCTGCTGCAGTGGCTGCGACGCGCGGCGGGGTTGTCGGTGCGGCGCGACGGCGCGTCCGGACTCGCTCCAGACGCACTGTGAGGCACGCGCGGACGGGCGGGCCGCCATGCCGCGGCCGACCTGCTCGACAGTACCGATGGATCAGAATGCGGCGATGGACAGCGAGAAACTCGAAGCGATCGGCCCGCGCGGCGAAGCCTGCATCATCCTGATGCGGCGAACCGCGCTGCCCAACGGACAGACCGGCGAGTCCTACACGCTGGCCACCGGCGACAGGCTTCGCCCCACCGACGTGCCCGGCGAATTCACCACGCTGAACGGCACCCGGACGTTTCGTCTGCGCAATCCGGGCTGAATGTCGTCTTCAGGCGGGGGCGCGTCGAGGCCGCGCGCGTGCTCGCCTGGGTGACGTGGCTGCCGGCCGGCACCCCGGCCGCGGCCTTCAGGCTGCGACCGCCTCGGCCCGACGGGACATCCCGCTGAACATCCGCATGAGACCATCGAAGGCGCGATCGGACAGCAGGCGGCGCAGGAAGATCAGCGGCTTCGCGCCGAAGCCCACGGCATAGCGCGTCTTCGGACGCCGGGCGCTGACGGCCCTGGCGATCGTGTCGGCGATCAGCTCGGGCGGCGACTGGCGCTCGCGCATGGCCTCGTCGCCCATCATCCTGGCCACCGCGTCGGCCTGCGCCGCGTAAGCCCCCGTTCCGGACACCGCGCGGAGCTTGTCGGCGGCAATGCCTGCCCACTCGGTCCTGATGCCGCCCGGCTCGATCACCACCACATCGATGCCGAAGGGCTGCACCTCCATGCGCAGGCAGTCGCTGATGCCCTCCAGCGCGAACTTGGTGCCGTGGTACCAGGCGCCCAGCGGCGTGTGGATCTTCCCGCCCATCGACGTCACGTTGACGATGGTGCCCGAGCGCCGCGCCCGCATGTGCGGCAGCGCGAGCTGGGCCAGGCGCACGGCGCCGAACACGTTGACCTCGAACTGGGCGCGGGCCTCGTCCAGCGGGACGTCCTCGACCGCGCCGTAGGAGCCATAGCCGGCGTTGTTGACCAGCACGTCGATGCGGCCCGACCGGGAGACGATCTCCTTCACGCCGGCCTGCATCGAGGCATCGTCCGTCACGTCCATCGCCAGGACGTGGACGCCGGCACGCACCAGGGACCGCATCCGGTCCACGCGGCGCGCGGCCGCATAGACGGTGTAGCCCCTGGCCTTGAGCTTGAGGGCCGTGGCTTCGCCGATGCCCGAAGAAGCGCCGGTCACGAGAACAACCTTGGAGTTCATGGAGATCTTCCTTTCCTTGATCAACGACGAGGTGCATGGCGACCCGGGTTCGACTCGCCTTTCGTGCCGATGACTGTACGAACCGGCCGGCGCCGGGCCACTAGCGAACGGCGCCGCGATCCCCGCAAACCGCGCCAGGCCCTTCGCGGCCGGCAACGCGCGGGCCGTCGCCGGCCTGGCGCCCGTTGCAGGGAAGCTGGCGCGCCTTGCATGGCGAAGGCATCGCGCGATCCCTACACTTCCTCCATCGCGAAGAGCCCCGCCCGGGCCGTTGACGAACCTCCCGATGACACGCAGCCGAACTTTCTCCCTGGACGTGGGCTGGCAGCCCCTGCTGAAGGACTTCGGACTTCGGCCGCACCAGGTCCTGCGCAGGGCCGGCCTGCCCGAGGACCTCATTTCCCGCGGAGGCCAGGGGCTCACCACCGAGGAGTGGTTCCGCTTCTGGCGCGCCCTGGAGGCGGAGGCCGGCGACGTCATGTTCCCCCTGCGCTTCGTCGAGACGATCGCGGCGGAGTCGTTCGACCCGCCGTTGTTCGCGGCGCTGTGCAGCGCCAACCTCATGCAGGCGGTGCAGCGCCTGGCCAAGTACAAGCAGCTGGTGGCGCCCATGAGCCTGGAGCTGGATGTGGGCCCGGCGGGCGAGCTGACGATCTCGCCTCGCTGGCTGTCGGTTCAGGCCGACGTGCCGTATTCGCTGCAGGTGGCCGAGATCGCGTTCTTCCTGCGGCTGGCGCGGCTCGCGACCCGCGAACCCGTCATGGCACTCGGGGCGGCGCTTCCGCAGCTCCCGCCCGCCGCCTACGCCCGGCGCTACGAGAAGTTCTTCGGCGCCCCCGTGCAACGCGGCACGCACCCGTCGATCACGTTCACCGCAGCGGACGCCCTGCGCCCCTTTCTCACGGTCAACGAAGGAATGTGGCGCGTGTTCGAGCCCGACCTTCGCCGCCGGCTCGGCGAGCTCGACGTGACGGCGACGACCGCGCAGCGCGTGCGTGCCGTCCTGCTGGAGCTCCTGCCCGGCAACGCGGCCACCATCGAGAAGGCCGCCGAGCGGCTAGGCATGAGCAAGCGCACGCTGCAGCGCCGCCTCGAGGACGAGGGGGCGAACTTTCGCGCGCTGGTCAGTTCGACGCGGGAAAGCCTGGCGCGCCACTACCTGGGCAACACCCGGATGTCCGGCGGCGAGATCGCCTTCCTGCTCGGCTTCGAGGACCCCAACTCCTTCTATCGGGCGTTCCAGGACTGGACCGGGCAGACGCCCGACAGCGCCCGTCATGCCATGCGCCCGAATTGAAGCGGAGCGCGCCCGTTGTCGATCATCGACTGTCGAGGCGAGTCGCGCTCATCGCGCGTCTGCGCGTGCGGCGGCCAGCGCCTCGAGCAGGACGCGCTGCGAGCCGATGTGGTTGGCGAGCAGCAGCACGAGGCGGGCGTTGAGCGCGTGGCTGGCGTCGCCCTCGAGGTCGCGGTGGGTGTCGATGAGCGCCTCGTAGAAGTCGTCGGGCGCCTCGAGGTTGGGCGTGGTGATCAGTCGCATGGCGATCCTTTCAGGCGAGCGCGAGGGCATGGCCGATGGCCGCGCTCACCTGGTCGGCGTCGACGGCGCGCCAGCGCGCGCACACGTGCTGGTCGGGCCTGAACAGGTAGGCGGAGCCGGGACGCAGGTCGTAGCGCTGGGCGAGCAGGCCCTCGGGATCCGCGAGGTCGCGGCCCACGCCCAGCACGGTGACGGGCAGCCCGTGGCCATCGATGTCCGTCAGGCCGGCGGGCACGTCGCCCGCGACGAGCAGCGTGAATCCCTGGCCCAGACGCGGCAGCAGCCACGAGCGCGTGCCGTCGGGCAGCGTGACCGGGGCGTCGGCCGCCGACGCGCCAGGTCGCATGGCCCCTGCGAAGCGGCCCGCGTCCGGCGTGTTCAGCGACGAGTCGTGCAGGGTCGCCGGCGTCGACAGGCGTCCGCTGTTGACGAGCGTCCGCGCGAAAGGCTGCGTCTTCGCGAGCTGCAGCACCGCGTCGCGGAACAGGCGGCTCACCGGGCTCTTGGGGGTGATGAAGTCGGTGGCTCTGCTGGAGTTGCGGATGTTCTCGTCCGCGGCGAACTCGCGCTCACGGGCGTAGGTGTCGAGCAGCGAATCGGGCGCATGACCCTGGAGGACGGCGGCGAGCTTCCAGCCGAGGTTGTCGGCGTCCTGCACGCCGGAATTCGCGCCGCGCGCACCGAAGGGCGACACGCCGTGCGCCGAATCGCCGGCGAACAGCACGCGGCCGTGGCGGAAGCTGTCCATGCGCAGGCAGGAGAAGGTGTAGACGCTAGCCCACTCGAGCTCGAAGTCGAAGTCCTTCATCGCCGAGTGCGCGAGCATCGCCTTGACCCGCGGGATGATGCGCTCGGGCTTCTTCTCCTCTTCCGGATCGGCGTCCCAGCCGAGCTGGAAGTCGATGCGCCAGACGCCATCGGGCTGGCGGTGCAGCAGCACGCTCTGGTTCGGATGGAATGCAGGATCGAACCAGAACCAGCGCTCGGCCGGCGCCTCGTGCTTCATGCGCACGTCGGCGATCAGGAAGCGATCCTTGAAGGTGCGGCCCTTCGATTCCAGCCCCAGGTGCCGACGCACGGCGGAGCGGGCGCCGTCGCACGCCGCCACGTACTCGGCTTCCAGTCGATACGGGCCGTCCGGCGTGTCGATCTCCAGGACGACGTGGTCGTCGCGCCGTTCCGTCCCGACGACGGCGTTCTTCCAGCGGATGTCGATCAACGGCAGCGCCGCGGCGCGTTCGGCCAGGTAGCCCTCGACGTAATACTGCTGGAGGTTGACGAACGCCGGGCGGGAATGGCCGGCCTCCGGCAGCAGGTCGAAGCTGTAGACCAGCTCGTTCTTCAGGAAGACCTTGCCCACCTTCCACGACACGCCCTTGTCGACCATCGGCTCGCCGCATCCCAGGCGATCGAAGATCTCCAGCGTCCGCTTGGCGAAGCAGATCGCGCGCGAGCCGGTGGACAGCGTGCAATCGTTGTCCAGCAGCACGACGGGCACGCCGCGCTGCGCCAGGTCGATGGCCAGCGACAGGCCGATCGGCCCGGCGCCGACGATGACCACCGGCCGCCGCGCGGGCTGGGGCGCCGACTGGTCGGGACTCGGGTGGTAGTCGAACACCAGCTTCTGGTAGTCGACCGGGCCCGCCTTGCCGCGGGCGAGTTCGTCGAGCTTCATGCTTGTCTCCGTGGACGCCGCGTCCACGCGGCGACGTCCTTGTCGAGTGGCGGGTTCGGGCGGGGCGATCAGCCTTCCAGCGCTTCCCACATCTGACGGTCGCGCTCGGCCGTCCACACGCGCGGGTCGGGGTACTGCGTCACCTCGTCGAAGCAGCGCGTGACGTCGAACGGCATGCAGTGGTCGAAGATGACCCAGTGGCCGTACTTGGGCTTGAGCCGGGCGAAGGTGTCCTTGTAGACTGCGTTCAGGTCCTTGCCCGCGGCGACGCCGGCCTCGACGGCGGCGCGCACGTCGGCGATGAAGCCGGCGGTGGAACGCAGGCCGTCGGCGACCTGGGCCTCGCCGCGCAGCGCCGGGCCGCGACCAGGCACCAGCGCCAGCGGCTTGAGCGCGGCCACGTTCTCCAGCGTCTGCGGCCAGTCCTTGAAATAGGCGTCGCCGGCGTAGGGCGTGGCGTCGAATTCGACCAGGTCGCCCGACAGCAGCGTGCGCTCCTGCGGCAGCCAGACCACGGTGTCACCCTTGGTGTGGCCGCGCCCAAGCTGCAGCAGCTGGACTTCGAGCTTGCCCAGCCAGAGCGTCATCTTCTTCTGGAAGGTCATGGTGGGCCAGGTCAGGCCCTGCGGCACGGTCTCGACGTTGCGGAACAGGCGCGGGAAGCGGCCGATCTCGCTGGCCTTGTCGGCCTCGCCGCGCTCGACGATCAGGTCGTAGGTGTCCTGGCTGGCGATCACCTGCTGCGGCTGGTAGGCGCTCGCGCCCAGCACGCGCACGGCGTGGTAGTGGGTCAGCACGACGTACCTGATCGGCTTGTCGGTGACCTCGCGGATGCGGCGGATGACGTCCGCGGCCATGGCGGGGGTCGCCTGCGTGTCGGCCACCAGCACGGCGTCGTCGCCGATGACGATGCCGGTGTTGGGGTCGCCCTCGGCCGTGTACGCCCACGCGTGCTCGGACAGCCGGCTGAAGGTGACCTTCTTTTCCTCGAGATCGGCCTGGGAGGCGAATTTCTTGGTACCGGACATCTGGTTGGCTCCTGAAATTTATCCTGTGCAAATTCGTTCGTCATTGTTGATCAAAGATTTGATCTTCGTCAAATCAAATTTGGCTTCGGTAAACTGCCCGGCATGAGCTCCATCGACGACCTGACGAACGACAACGACGGCCGCCAGCAGCGCGGCATCCAGAGCATCGAGGTGGGCGGCCAGCTGCTGCACGCGATGGCGCACATGGGACGGCCGATGGCGCTCAAGGACCTGGCGCGCGAGGCCGACATGCCCGCCGCCAAGATCCACGCCTACCTGGTCAGCTTCACGCGCATCGGACTGATGAAGCAGGACAGCGAGTCGGGCCGCTACTTCCTGGGGCCGCTCGCCCTGCAGCTGGGCCTCATCAGCCTGAAGCAGGCCAACCCGGTCCAGGCCGCGGCGGCCGAGCTGCCCGGGCTGACGCAGCGCATCGGGCACACGGCGGCCATCTCGGTGTGGGGCTCGCGCGGCGCCACCATCGTGCGGCTCGAGGAGTCCCCCGCGCCCATCCACGTGAACATGCGCCAGGGCACCGTGTTCTCGTTGACCAACACCGCCACCGGCCGGCTGTTCGCCGCGTACCAGAGCGACGAAGCCGTCAAGCGCATGCTGGACGCCGAGCGCGCCCTGCAGAAGACCCATCCCGAGCCCGTCATTCCCAACGTGCCGCCGCCCGCGGCCGTGCCGACCTGGTCGACCTTCCTGCCCCAGCTGCGCGAGGTGCGGCAGCACGGCCTGAGCCGCTCCGAAGGTGAGACCCTGCCCGGTGTCAACGCCATGGCCGTCCCGGTCTTCGACCACGGCGGCGAGGTCGCCGCGGCCATCACGGCGATCGGCCCGGCCGGGATCTTCGACCTCAGCTGGAACGGGCCGATCGCGCGCGAGCTGCGCGCCTGCGCGCAGCGCGTCGCCCACGAGCTGGGCGCCCCGGCCGCGGACTGAGCGCCGGCGCCCCTTCTTCCCGGTTCCTTGCCCGGGCTCGGGAAATCGACAGCGACAAATGCATTTGACATAGATCAAATCCGATTTCATACTACAAATACGTTTGGAATTGGCAAATCATGTCGCACGCGGCGGATGGGCCCCAGCGAAGGGCGCCCAGCCAGCGATCGGCCGCAGAGCGGAACGGCGGGCGTCATCGACGACGAGATCGAGGCCGACCCGCCTCAGGAGACATCCGCCATGACCGCCCCCACCGGAGCCCGCGAGGACCGCAAGGTGCTCGCCGCCACCCTGGTCGGCACCGCCATCGAGCGGTACGACTACTTCATCTACGCCCAGGCGGCCGGCCTGGTGCTCGGGCCGCTGTTCTTCGCGCCCATCGCCAAGGACAACCCCGGCATCGCGCAGCTGCTGTCGTTCGCCACCATCGGCATCTCCTTCCTGTTCCGGCCGCTGGGCGCGCTGGTGTGCGGCCATCTCGGCGACCGCATCGGGCGCAAGGCGATGCTGGTGCTGACGCTGGTGCTGATGGGCATCAGCACCGCCGCGATCGGCCTGCTGCCGACCTACGCGCAGGCCGGCGCGATCGCGCCCGTGCTGCTGATCGTGCTGCGCGTGCTGCAGGGCTTCTCGGCCGGCGGTGAATGGGGCGGCGCGGCGCTGATGGCTGTCGAGCACGCGCCCACGAAGCGGCGCGGCTTCTTCGGGGCGTTCCCGCAGATCGGCGTGCCGCTGGGCATGATCCTGGCCACGCTGGTGCTGCTGCTGCTGAACGCGCTGCTCGGCAAGGATCAGTTCGCGGCATGGGGCTGGCGCGTGCCGTTCCTGCTGTCGGTGGTGCTGATCGTCGTCGGCTCGGTGATCCGCCGCAGCGTCGAGGAGTCGCCCGTCTTCCTGCGCATGCACCAGCGCCGGCGCGACTCGTCGGCGCCGCTCGGCCGGCTGTTCCGGCTGCACTCGGGCGCCGTCGTGCGGTC
>DASQCX010000607.1:0-5730 GCA_035634455.1 Burkholderiaceae bacterium | reverse complement strand
CCCTGTCGATGCGCGCGCACCGACGCCACGAATCCAGAGGACTCCCTTGAACATCCATCTCTCGCTCACGCCCCTCATCTCGCTGATCGCCGGCATCCTCGTCCTGCTGATGCCCAAGCTGCTGAACTACATCGTGGGCTTCTACCTGATCGCCATCGGGCTGATCGGGATCCTGGGCATCCACCAGATCCACGTCTGAGGATCGCGCCGTCATCATCGTGAGCGGTCCGATCGGTATCCTGGACGGCCATCCACCGCATCGGGACCGACGAACATGCACCGTGCTGGACATCTCCTGCGCGCCGCCGCCGCGCTGCTCATGGTCGCCTCGGCCAGCCTGGCCTGGGCGGACGACCGCGCCGACTGCGCCGCCGGCGACGGCACGCTGCTGACCGGCGTCGCCATCGCCGCGCCGACCTTCGCCCAGGGCCGGCCGCTGCAGGGCATCCCGCTCACCCACACGCACATCCGGATCCGGGGCGACGCCGACGGCAAGACCTACGACCTGGCCGTGGACGACGTCTTCGCGGCGGGCTACGACCCGCGGGTCGCCGCCGTCCCCGCGCCGCTGAACGGCATCGTCGCCGGGACGCATCTCGAGGCGTGCGGCCTGCCGTACGCGGGCGGCATGCACTGGGTCCACACGAACTGCGGCGACACGCCCACGGCGAAGGATCCGAACGGGTGGTTGAAGATCGTCGACGCCGCCGGCGCGGCCGGACCCAATCTCGAAGACAGCCAGAAGTACTGCTACCTGTGGCCGAAGGGAACGACATCGCATCGCCGACGGCATCACAAGTCGTACGACGCGTTCTGAGATCCTGGCCCCGGGCCCGCGAAGACGTGCGCCCACGCGTCCGCCGCGGGATCCCGCGCGGCGCCGCCCATGCCGCGGCGCACGCCGATCCTCGGAGGCATCGTCGCCGCGCGATACGCGGGTTTACGCGATCACCCGTCCGGCCTGACGGGACCGCGCTTGCCGTTCGTCCCGCCCGTACGGCGGTTCGTCGGACGCCCCCTGGCGTTTGCCGCCACGCTCAGCAGAATGCGCCCGCAACGACGTTCACTCAACGACATGCAGGGAGATTCCCGATGAAGGCCCTCCGATCCACCACCGCCGCCGCCTTGCTGGCGCTGTCCCTCGCGGGCGGCGCGTTCGCGCAGGCGGCGCCCGCCGCGTCGCAGGCCGCCGCCAGCGCGCCGGCGTCGAGCTTCCACGTCCGCCCGGCGGACGACGCCTGGCGCGCCCGCCTGCCGCGCGACGCGGACGCCGCCACCCAGGCCTACATGGACCGGTTGCCCGCCGACGCCGTCGCGCGCTCGAACGCGTACTTCGAGGGCGGCTACTGGCTGCAGCTGTGGAACTTCCTGCTGGGCCTGGCGGTGGCCTGGCTGCTGCTGCGCGGCGGGCTCTCCGCGCGCGTGCGTGACGCGTGCCAGCGCGCGGGGCGCTTCGCCATCGCGCGCGACGCGCTGTTCGGCGTGTTCTATGCCGTCGCGACCTGGCTGCTGACGCTGCCGCTGACCATCTACCAGGGCTACTTCCGCGAGCACCAGTACGGCCTGGCCACGCAGACGTTCGGCCCGTGGTTCGTCGACCAGCTGAAGGGGCTCGGCGCGGTCGCGGTCGCGTTCGCGCTGGGCCTGCCGATCTTCTATGCGGTGATG
The DNA here is from genome assembly GCA_035634455.1 of Burkholderiaceae bacterium. Lineage (GTDB taxonomy): Bacteria > Pseudomonadota > Gammaproteobacteria > Burkholderiales > Burkholderiaceae_C > Scleromatobacter. Next base: position 4,062 of record DASQCX010000607.1, on the reverse strand, counting down.
CGGCGGGCGCGCGAGCGCTGGTGGATCTGGGGCAGCGTGGTGACGATGGCGCTGATGGTGTTCGCCGTGATGATCGCGCCGGTCGCGATCGACCCGCTGTTCAACACCTACAAGCCGGTCACCGATCCGGCGGTCAAGTCCGCCGTGCTCGCGCTGGCGCGCGCCGACGAGGTGCCGATCGACAACGTCTACGAGTTCGACGCGTCGCAGCAGACCACCCGCGTCAGCGCCAACGTGTCGGGCATCTTCGGCACGGCGGCGGTGCGCCTGAACGACAACCTGCTGCGCACGTCGCTGCCCGAGATCCGCGCCGTCATGGGCCACGAGCTGGGCCACTACGTGATGAACCACATCTACAAGGGCCTGTGCGAGATCGCCCTGCTGACGCTGGCCGGCTTCATCTTCGCCAAGTGGGCGATGGACGCGCTGCTGCGCCGCCACGGCGCCGCCTGGGGGCTGACCGGCGTGTCGGACGTGGCCGGCTACCCGCTGCTGCTCGCCGTCTTCTCGGCCTGGATGTTCGTCACCACGCCGATCAGCAACACGATGGTGCGCACGCAGGAGATCGAGGCCGACCGCTTCGGCCTGAACCTGGCGCGCGAGCCGCACGGCGAAGCCGAGGTCGACCTGAAGCTGACCGAATACCGCAAGCCCGACCCGGGCCCGATCGAGGAATTCGTCTTCTTCGACCACCCGAGCACCCGCCACCGCATCCACGACGCGATGCAATGGCGCGAGGCCATGGGCACGCCCTGAGCCCCGTCGCGAAGGGATGCCGCGTGAACTGCGCCGCATTTCCCGCCCACGCGGAGGTAGCGCCGGCGCCGGCGGGCCGTTAACCTCCGGCCATGGGCATCGCACAGGCCGGCATCGCGTTCCGCATCTCCGACTCCGTGACGGACGCGGCGTCGTTCATCGGCACCGTCTTCGGCGAGCCGGCCAAGGAGATCCCGCTGCCGGTGTCGGCCCACTTCGACATCCGCAACCATTCCGACGTGATGGTGCAGACCTTCGGCGAGGTCTGCTTCATCAGCAACGACGACCTCGCCAGGCCGCTGATCGCCGGCGACTCGCCCGACGCGGGCCGCCTGCACGCCGCCCTCGGCGCGCCCGCGCTGCTGCTGGCGTTCTGCCACTACGACGCCGACGGCAGCCACGGCTACGCCATCTTCGAGCGCGGCCGGCGCGTGCGCAGCCGCCTGGAGCGCCGGAACGACTCCGGCGTCCACGCGCTGACCGAAAGCGGCACGCCGCGCATCTTCGAGCAGCGCTGGCTGGCCGCCCGCCACTACGAGGCGGCCGAGGCGAGCGCCACGGCCGGCGGCGCCCGCATGTACTTCCTCGGCGACCGCGAGGTGCTCGTCCCCGCGCGCGAACTCACCGGCCGCATGCTGCAGGACGGCCTCGAGGCGCTGTTCGGCGTCTGCCCGTGGGAGACGCTGCTGACGCCGACCTACCGCTTCTTCCGGCTGGGGCCGGAGCGCGAGCGCGCTGAAGCCCCGGCCGTGTCCCGGGAGCGAGCGACCACTGCCGGCAAGCGGCCGTGGTGGCAGTTTCTTTGAAGCACCGCGGCGAACCGCCCCCGCCGCCGCTCGAAGCCGAATCCGGCTACCCTTGACGCGCAGCCGTCGCGACGCCGAACGAGTCCACGTCGGCCGGGCGGACGACCGTCCGGCGAACCCGGACTCAGCCGAACACGCCGTATTCGGCCTGCAGCACCTCGCCGGTGGAGATGTCGATCAGCAGCGCGTCGGCGCCGACGCGCACCCATTCGTAGTCGACCGGCGGCACCTCGAGGCCGAACAGCCAGTAGTCCACCAGCACGTACTGCGACACCCAGTAGGCGCGCGGCAGGCGGTCGCCATAGCCCCAGTGACGATCCACCCAGCCCCGCGGGCGCTGGTAAGGCCCGACCCTGTAGCTGCGGGCCGCCTGGAAGTTGTGCTGGTAGGCCTGGCGGTCGAAGGTCTTCGGATGCGCGTCCCAGCCCTGCGGCGCCGCGGGGCGCTGGTAGCCGCTCGGGCCCTCGTGCGGCTCGGCGGGATGCTGTTCCGAGCGGCGTTCCGCGTGCGGTGGCGCACCGCGGTCGTTGCGCTCCTGCGCCAGGGCAGTGCCGGCGCCACCGGCGATCAGGGCCGCCGCAGCCAAGGCAAGGCCGCGCTTGAAGGAAAGTGCCATTCCAGTCTCCTCGGTGACGCGGACGAACGTGTCCGACATCGTGCAAGGTACATGGACGAGTTGTCGCAAATGTGAAGCGGGAGACGACACGCCGTTGTCCTACGGCATGGGCCGGCGCCGCCGAACCGCTTGCACTTCGCATCGCTCACGCGCGGGCGACTGTCGCTTCGGTGCCCGCGCCCACGACATCGGGGGACAATCGCCCCATGAAAGTCATCAAGCTCCGCGCCGGCAAGGAACGTTCGCTGTCCAGGCGCCATCCGTGGGTGTTCCAGGGCAGCATCGAGAAGGGCAAGGCGGACGTCGGCGAGACCGTGCGCGTCGAGGGCAGCGACGGCGCGTTCCTGGCCTGGGGCGCGTACAGCCCCGAGTCCCTGATCCGCGTGCGGGCCTGGAGCTGGGACGCCGCCGAGCGCATCGACGCCGCGTTCTTCGAGCGCAAGCTCGCCACCGCGCTGGCGCTGCGCGAGCGCCTGGCCGTGGCCAGCGACGGCGTGCGGCTGGTGCACGGCGAGGCCGACGGCCTGCCGGGGCTGGTGGTCGATCGCTACGGCGACATCCTGTCCGCGCAGTTCCTGGCCGCCGGCGTCGAGCGCTGGAAGCCGGCCATCGCCGACCTGCTGCTCAAGCTGACCGGCTGCACGCGCCTGTACGAGCGCAGCGACGCCGGCGTGCGCTCGCTCGAAGGCCTGCCTTCGGTGCGCGCCTGGCTGCGAGGCGGCAGCGACGACCCGGCGGCATCGGTCGTCACCATCCACGAGAGCGGCTGGAAGCTGACGGTGGACGTCGCCGAGGGCCACAAGACCGGCTACTACCTCGACCAGCGCGAGAACCGCGCGCGCTTCGCGCAGCTCGTGAAGCAGTACGGCTGCAAGTCCGTGCTCAACTGCTTCAGCTACACGGGCGGGTTCTCGGTGGCCGCCCTCGCGGGCGGCGCGACACGGGTGATCAGCGTCGACTCGTCCGCGCCCGCGCTCGAGCGCGCGCACGCGCACGTGAAGCTCAACGGCTTCGACCCGGCGCTGCACGAGACGCGCGACGCCGACGTCAACGCGCTGCTGCGCGAGCTGCTGCAGGGCGACGAGCGCTTCGACGCCATCGTGCTCGACCCGCCGAAGTTCGCGCCGACCGCGGCCCATGCCGACCGCGCGTCGCGCGCCTACAAGGACATCAACCGCCTCGCGCTCAAGCTGCTCAAGCCGGGCGGCCTGCTGCTGACCTTCTCGTGCTCGGGCGGCATCAGCGCCGACCTGTTCCACAAGATCGTGGCCGGCGCCGCGATGGACGCCGAGGTGGACGGCGCGCTGCTCGAGCGCCTCGAAGGCGCACCAGACCATCCGACGACGCTGTTCTTCCCGGAAGGCGAATACCTCAAGGGGTTGGCGATCCTGAAGGCGGCGTAGCCGGCCTCAGGCACCCGCGCCCGAGGCGGCCGAGGCCGCGGACGGCGCCGCCGACGCACTGACGCCGCTGGCAGCCGTGGCCGGGCCCTGGGCCTGGCCGGACACCCGTTCCGCGACGACCGGCGCCGCCGGACAACCCTCGGGCAGCGCCGCGCCGGCCTTGTGCGGCACCACCAGCAGCGCGCCGCGCAGCGTGCGGATAACCAGGCGGTCGCAGGTCTCCTCCAGCAGTTGGCCGCGCTCCATCCGCTCGCGATCGCCGAAGCTGTAGCGCAGCGTCCTGAAGGCCTGCTTGTCGTCGGCGGGATGGCGCGACAGCAGCAGCGCGATGTCCAGCGACTGCGCCATCAGCGCGGCGGCGGTCGTCTTGAGCGCGGCGCCGCCGTCGGCATTCCAGGCGGCCTGCAGGTCGGGCTCGGGACGCGGCGACGAGATGACGCGCAGCACCTGCTGCACGCCCTTGTCGGATGCGGGCCCCGGG
>DASQCX010000606.1:0-2057 GCA_035634455.1 Burkholderiaceae bacterium | reverse complement strand
ACTGCAACCGGCTAGCATGGGCAACGCCAGCCCGGCGCCCGACGCAAGCGCGACCACGGCGATCAGGGCGGACGTGCGAACGAACTTCATGGGGCTCCACATGCAACGACGCCAGTTTACGCCGGCCCTCGCCACGCTCTTCGTGGCCCGTTCCGCCTGCTTCGCGCTGCTGGCCGGGGCCGGCCGCGCCTTCGCCCTGGGCGAGACCGAGGCCGCCTCCGGCGTGCGCGCGGCGCTCGAGCGCGGCGCCGACAGCGCGGTGTCGCTGCTGGGCAAGCCGGGCGGCTTCCTCGACAACCCGCAGGTGCGCATCCCGCTGCCCGGCGCGCTCAACAGCGCCGCCTCGATGTTGCGCGCGATCGGCCAGGGTCATCGCGTCGACGACCTGGTCAACTCGATGAACCGCGCTGCGGAGCAGGCGGTGCCGGAGGCCAAGCCGCTGCTGGTCAACGCGGTCAAGGCGATGTCGGTGGAGGACGCCGTCAAGATCGTGCGCGGCGGCGACACCTCGGTCACCGACTTCTTCGCCGGCAAGACGCGCGCGCCGCTGGGCGAGAAGTTCCTGCCCATCGTGACGACCGAGACGCAGAAGGTGTCGCTGGCCGCCAAGTACGACGCCGTCGCGAGCAAGGGCTCGAGCTTCGGCCTGGTCAGGCCGGAGGACGCGAACGTCGAACAGTACGTCACGCGCAAGGCGCTCGACGGCCTGTACTTCATGATCGGCCAGGAGGAAAAGAAGATCCGCGCTGATCCGATGGCCACCGGCAGCGCGATCCTCAAGTCGGTGTTCGGCGGGCACTGAGGCCGCTGCGCGGGCTGTCAGGCCGTCCGCGACAGCTCGAAGATCAGCGCCGACGGCAGCGACTGCATCACCGCGTCGCGGCCGATGCGCGCGCCCTCGTTGCCGTGCGTGGACAGCTGCAGCGCGCTGCCTTCCGGCGCGACCTCGATGAACACGAAGGTGGGCATCTCCGCGACGATGCCGTTGCGCAGCCGCTGGAACCGGTCGTTGCGCAGCACCGATTCGAAGATGATCGCGTGCGGCAACGCGTCGCGGCAGAACTCCTCGGCTTCGTCGACGCTGCCGACGAAGTCCACCAGCAGGCCCATGTGGCGGATCGCCTCGCGGATCAGCGAGCGGTTGTCGCGCGTGCCCGCCACCACCAGCACGTGGCTGCCGGCCAGCGGCTTGGAGTTGTCGGACACGCCGAAGCCCTGGTCGATCTCGATCACGCTGACGCCTTCGGCCTCGTCGTGCACCGTGCGCGGGAACTCGATCGTGAGCGTGGTCTCGCCGTCGGACACGGTGCGCTCGAGCACCAGGTTCAGCGTCCACGAGATCTGCTGCACCAGCCGCCACGCCATCGTGTCCAGCGAGGGCAGCGGCGTGCCCACGGGGGTCAGGCGGTCGGAGGCGTCCGAGCTGGCGTGCGGGAAGCGCACGCTGATGCGGGCGTAGGGCGGCCAGGCCTTGACGTCGAGCTTGAACTCGAGCTTCTTCTGCGCCAGGTCCAGGCTCCAGTCGACCACGGCCTGCAGCAGCGAGTGCAGCAGCGTCGTGTCGGCGACCACGTCGGCCGGCTTGAGCGCCTGGCTCAGCTCGATCTGGCGGGCGGCGGCCTCGCGGCCGCGTTGCAGCAGCACCTCGCGCAGCATCTGCGTGACGCTGACCTGCTCGGGCGACAGCCGGATGCGGCCGGACGCGAAGCGGGCGAGCTGCTGGCCGATCATGCCGGCGCGGCGCGCGCGCTCGATCTCCTCGCGCAGCATGCGCAGGCCGGCGCGGTCGATCTTGCCGGTGGTGGCGAGCGTGGTGACGCGCTCGAGCGCGGCGGACAACGGCAGGCCGACCTCGGTGCCGATCTGGCCGATGATCTCGCGCCAGTGGCCCTCGTCCGGCTGCGGGCGAGGCATGTCGGCGACCGGATCGGTCATGATGGTGCGGCTCGAGGCCAGAGTCATCGCCATTGGGGGTTCCCTTCTTCTTGCGTGTCGCGACCCTGGACGGCGCGCTGCATGATCGGGTTGCAGTAGTTACAAATTGTAGCGCACTGCAT
>DASQCX010000605.1:0-9359 GCA_035634455.1 Burkholderiaceae bacterium | reverse complement strand
CCCGTCTGACCGGAGCGTCCCCATGTCGCATGACCCGAACTGCATCTTCTGCAAGATCGTCGACGGCAAGATCCCGTCGCGCAAGGTCTACGAGGACGAGGAGATCCTCGTGTTCCACGACATCGCGCCGTGGGCGCCCGTGCACCTGCTGCTGATCCCCAAGCACCACGTCCCGTCCATGGTCGAGGTCACGCCGTCGGACGCGCCGCTGCTCGGCCGGATGATGACGATGATCCCGGAGCTGATGCTGGCCAGCGGCGTCACCAACGGCTACCGCATCATGGTCAACACGGGCCAGGACGGCGGCCAGGAGGTGGCGCACCTGCACCTGCACGCCATCGGCGGCCCGCGGCCGTGGGCCAAGGGGTGAATGGCCTTTGATCCCGTCACGAGGCCGTCGCCCCCCGATCCTTTAGAATAGGCAGCTTGCGCCGGCCGCGCGCAGCGCGACCGCGCCTGACACTGCAAGGAGACCGTCATGGGTCTTTCAACCACTCACCTGATCATCTTCCTCGTCATCATCGTGCTGATCTTCGGCACGAAGAAGCTCAAGAATATCGGCTCCGACCTCGGCTCCGCCGTCAAGGGCTTCAAGGACGGCATGAAGGACGGCGAAGCCAAGCCCGAGGACGCGGCGCGTCCCCCGCAGCAGGTCACCGCCAACGAGCAGCGCACCTCCGGCGAGACGATCGACGTCGAGGCCAAGAACCGCTGAACGCGCGTCCTGCGCGCCCAACCGACGTCCCCGCGTGAATGTTTGACATCGGCGTCACCAAGCTGGCTATCGTCGGCGGCATCGCCCTGATCGTGATCGGCCCGGAGCGGCTGCCGCGCGTGGCGCGCATGGTCGGCACGCTGCTGGGGCGCGCGCAGCGCTACGTCGCGGACGTCAAGGCCGAGGTCAACCGCTCCATCGAGCTCGAGGAGCTCAACAAGATGAAGTCGCAGTTCGAGGGCGCGGCCCGCGAGGTGCACGACACGGTCCAGCGCACCATGCGCGATCCGGGCTCGCTCGACGAGCCGGGCGTCGCCGAGGTCTCCGACGCAGCCGCGATGCAGTCGCTGCAGCCGCAGCCGGCCTACAGGCCGCCGCGCAAGAACTGGCGCCTGAAGCGCAGCGCGACCCCCCGCTGGTACAAGCAGCGCGCCGGCGTGCGCACCAACGCCCAGTCGGGCGCCGCCCGCGTGGCGCGCTTCCGCCCGCGGTGAAGCGACCCGAGCCCGCCGTCGGCGGCGCGCGGCCCGCGGGGGCCGCGGGCGCTCGCGGCCCCATCGTCCAACCCAACCAGAGCCGCTGACCCATGGCGACCGAACCCGAAGACGAACTGGCCGGCACGGAGCAGCCCTTCGTCGCCCACCTCGTCGAACTGCGCGACCGCCTGCTGCGCAGCGTCTGGGGCGTGGCCATCGTCTTCGGCCTGCTGTGCGCCTGGCCGGGCCCGAGCCGTCTCTACGACTACCTCGCGCGGCCGCTGATCGCGTCGCTGCCCGCGGGCTCGCACATGATCGCGGTGGGCGTGGTCTCGCCGTTCCTGATCCCGATCAAGGTCACGGTGCTGGTGGCCACCGGCGTCGCGCTGCCCTGGGTGCTGTACCAGGTCTGGGCCTTCGTCGCGCCCGGGCTCTACAAGCACGAGAAGCGCCTCGTGGCGCCGCTGGTGATCACGAGCACCGTGCTGTTCTACGCGGGCGTCGCGTTCAGCTACTTCATCGTGTTCCAGCGCGCGTTCCCCGCGATCGAGCGCATGGCGCCCGCGTCGGTGCAGGTGAGCCCGGACATCGAGGCCTACCTCGACTTCGTGCTGACCATGTTCATCGCCTTCGGCGTCGCGTTCGAGGTGCCGGTGGCGGTGGTGATCGTCGCGCGCCTGGGCCTGGTCACCGTGGACCAGCTGCGCAAGTTCCGCAACTACTACTGGGTCGTCGCCGCCGGCGTGGCCGGCCTGGTGACGCCGCCCGACCCGGCGTCGATGATCGCGCTGCTGGTGCCGATGATCCTGCTGTACGAGGTGGGCATCTGGACGGTGCCGATCTTCATCCGGCGCACGCAGGCGCCGGATTCGTCGACGTCGTCGTCGACCTGAACGCCGCGCTCAGCGCCCGTCGTCCGCGTCGCGCGGCCTGGCCGGCGGGCGCTTGGCCACCGGCACGCTCAGGGTCATCGCGTCGCTGCCGCGCTGCACCGCCAGCACCGCGCTGGACGGCGGCTTGAGCGCGCCGACCGCGCGCAGCAGCTGCGCGGTGTTGGACACCTTGACCCCGCCGATGGCCGTCACCACGTCGCCGGGCTTGAGACCGGCCTTCGCGGCGGGGCCATCGCGCAGCACGCCCGTCACCAGCACGCCCTCGTGCACCGGCAGCTGGAAGCTGTCCGCGAACTCGGGCGTGAGGTCGCGCGGCTGCACGCCGATCCAGCCGCGCGTCATCTCGCCGTCGCGGATCAGCGCGTCCATCACCTCGCGGGCGATGTCCACGGGGATCGCGAAGCCGATGCCCATGCTGCCGCCGCTGCGCGAGAAGATCGCCGTGTTGATGCCCACCAGCCGGCCCTCGCCGTCGACCAGCGCGCCGCCCGAGTTGCCCGGGTTGATCGCGGCGTCGGTCTGGATGAAGTTCTCGATCGTCGACAGGCCCAGCTGGTTGCGGTCGAGGGCGCTGACGATGCCGGAGGTGACCGTCTCGCCGACGTTGAACGGGTTGCCGATCGCCAGCACCGGGTCGCCGACCGACAGGTGCCGGATGTCGCCGAACGGGATCACGGGCAGGTTGTCGAGCGAGACCTTCAGCAGCGCGAGGTCGGAGTCGGCGTCGGTGCCCACCACCTTGGCGCTGGCGGAGCGGCCGTCGGACAGCGTCACCTCGATGTCGTCGGCGCCGTCGACCACGTGCTGGTTCGTCAGCAGGTAGCCGTCGGCCGACACCAGCACGCCCGAGCCGAGGCCGGTCTGCGCCGGGTTGCGGCCGTTGCCGGCGAAGGGCCAGCCAAGGCCGCCGTTGCCGGACGCGCGCCGCGGCGCCGTCTTGCTGGCCGTGATCGAGACCACCGCCGGCGCCGCGCGCCGCACCGCCGCGGCGAAGCTGTTGGCGGCCGCGCCGTGCGGCGCCAGCGCGGGCGCCTCGACGACCGTGGCCACCCGCGTGGGGCCGGGCGCGGACGCGCCCGCGAGCTCGCGGGCCCGCATCGAGCCCCACCACTGCGGCTTCCAGGCGGCCAGCACCGCGACGACGGCGAGCGTGACGGTCACCGCCTGCGCGAACAGCAGCCAGAGCCTGCGCATCAGCGGGCGTCCGCGAGCGGCGCCTGGGCCGGGCTGTTCTTCACGCGTTCCATCCACGCCCCGATGACGCGATCGAGCACCGGCAGCGGCAGCGCGCCGTGGTCGAGGATCTCCTGGTTGAACGCGCGCAGGTCGAAGCGGTCGCCGAGCGCGTCGCGCGCCTTCTGGCGCAGCTCGCGGATGTGGATCTCGCCCAGCTTGTAGCCCAGCGCCTGGCCGGGCCAGACGTAGTAGCGGTCGACCTCCGCCGTCGCGTCCTCGCGCGCCAGGCCGCCGCTGTCGACGAGATAGTCGATGGCTTGCGCGCGCGTCCAGCCGAGCGCGTGGATGCCGGTGTCGACCACCAGCCGCCCGGCGCGCCAGGCCTGCGCGCGCAGGTAGCCGTAGCGCTGGTACGGGTCGTCGTACAGGCCCAGCTCGTTGCCCAGGCTCTCGGCGTACAGCGCCCAGCCCTCGACGTAGGCGTTGACCAGCGCCGTGCGGCGGAACATCGGCAGCTGCTGCAGCTCGTGGGCGCGCGAGATCTGCAGGTGGTGGCCCGGCACGCCCTCGTGCAGGAACAGGTCGACCATGTCCCACTTGGGGCGCTGCGCGAGCGCGACGGCGTTGGCGTTGAACCAGCCCGGCGTCGACGCGTCGGCGGCGCCCGGCGTGTAGAACTCCACCGTGTTCGCGCCCTGGTAGGCGGGGATCGCGCGGATGCCGTAGGGGGTGCGCGGCAAGGTCAGGAACAGCTGGGTCAGCTTCGGGTCGATGCGCTTGGCGATGTCGCGGTAGCCGGCGAGCAGCTCGTCGCCGCTCGTGTAGTACCACTTCGGGTCGTGCCACAGCTGGGCCTGGAAGTCGGCGTAGCTGCCGGTGAAGCCGGCCTGCGCCATCGTCGCGGCGATGTCCTTGTGGATGCGCGCCATCTCGTCCAGGCCGATCTGGTGCACGGCCTTCGCGTCCAGCGGCAGCGTGGTCTGCGAGCGCATGAACAGCTTGTAGACGGCCTCGCCGTCGGGGTAGGCGCTCATCGCGCCGTCCTCGGGGCTGGCGGGCAGCAGCTCGTCGACCACCACCTTGCGCAGGTCCTGGAACGCGGGCGCCACCTGCGTGCGCAGCACGCCGGCAGCCTCGTCCTGCAGCGCGGCGCGGCGCTCGGCGGGGATGTCGGCCGGCAGGTGGTTGAACGGCGCGAGCAGCGGCTGCTCCGCGGCCGGCCGGGCCAGCAGCTTGTCGATCTGGTCGGGCACCTGCGACAGCGAGGCCTTGAACGTGACCCAGCCCAGGCGCTTGCCTTCGCGCAGCCACGCGACGTCCTGCGCGATGCGCTGCGGCATCGCCTTCAGGCGCGCCAGCGCGTGGCGCGCGTCGGCCTCGGTGCGCACCGGCAAGTCCTCCATCAGGGACGGCAGCCCGAGCTGCACGCCCTGCTTGGCGGAGACGACGCGCGTGTGCATGGCCGGGTACTTCTGCCAGTCGACCGCCAGCTGCGCGTCCTGCAGCGCGAAGTCGTACGAGATGCGGTCCTCGCCGGTCAGCACGTCGAGGTCGACGTGCTTGAGCGCCTTCAGGTACTCGCGCTCGTGCTGTTCCCGGCGCGCGACGGCCTCGGGCGAGGCGTCGGTCAGGCGGTCGTCGTAGCGGTGGTCGCCCGTCATCGTCGCCCACTCGGGGAACTGCTCCATGCGCCATTGCCAGTCGCTGTCCAGCAGCTGGCGGAAGCGGGTCGCCTCCAGCGTGGCGTGGAAGCGCTTCGCGTCGCCCGCGGCGGGCGCGAGCGGCGACCGGGGGGCGGCCGGCGGCTGGGCCTGCGCGAGCGCGAGGTGGGCGCACAGCGCGAGCAGGGCGAGGCCGGCCGGGCGGCGGATCGTGGCGGCGAACGGATGAGTCACGGTGGTGCAGGGTAGGGGCATCGAAGCGGGCAGTGTGGCACGCGCGGCGCGCATGGAACAATCTGTGCATGCCCTCGCACACCACCGCCGCCACCGGGCCGTCGCGCGCGACGCTGCCGCTGCTCGTCACGATGGGCGACGCCGCGGGCATCGGGCCCGAGATCGTCGCCAGGGCCGCGGCCGCCGGCGAGCTCGACGACGCGGTCGTGGTGGGCGACGCCGGCGTGCTGCGGCGCGCCGTGGCGGCCTGCGGGCTGGTGCTGCCGGTCGCGGTGCTCGAGCATCCGTCCGACCGCGCCTGCTGCCCGCCGGGGACGCTGGCCGTGTGCGCGCCCGCGTCGCTCGCCACGCTCGCCGGCGACCTGGCCACGCTGCCGTTCGGCGCGATCGACGCCCGCGCCGGCGCGGCCGCGGCGCGCTGCATCGAGCAGGCCGTCGCGTGGATGCGGGCCGGCGCGGGGCGCGCGATCGTCACCGCGCCGATCCACAAGGAGGCGCTGTCCGCCGCGGGCGTGCGCTTCCCCGGCCACACCGAGATGCTGCAGTCGCTGGCCGCCGCGCCTGGCGCCGAGCCGCCGCCCGTGCGCATGATGCTGGCCAACGACGAGCTGCGCGTGGTGCTGGTGACCATCCACCTGTCGCTGCGGCGCGCGATCGACGCGCTGTCCGAGCAGGGCATCGTCGACACGCTGGCCATCACGCACGCGGCCGGCCTGCGCTTCGGCCTGGCCGCGCCGCGCATCGCCGTCGCGGGGCTGAACCCGCATGCCGGCGAGGGCGGCCTGTTCGGCGACGAGGAGATCCGGCTCATCGCCCCCGCGATCGCGCGGGCCCGCGCGCAGGGCATCGCGGCGAGCGGCCCGTTCGCGCCCGACACCGTCTTCATGCGCGCCCGCGACGCCGCCGGCAAGCCCGGCGAGTTCGACTTCGTCGTCGCGATGACGCACGACCACGGGCTGATCCCCGTGAAGTACCTGGGCGTGGAGCAGGGCGTCAACGTGACGCTGGGCCTGCCCTTCGTGCGCACCAGCCCCGACCACGGCACCGCGTTCGACATCGCGGGGCGCGGCGTCGCCGACCCGGCGAGCCTGGTCGCGGCGGTGCGGATGGCGCGCCGGCTCGCGCCGTGAAATGAAAAAGCCGCCGGCCCTCGCGGGCGGGCGGCTCCTTCATCGCAGGCGCGCGGTCAGCGGGCCTTGAGCGAGTCGCGGATCTCGCGCAGCAGGACGACGTCTTCCGGCGTCGCGGGAGCGGCCGCCGGCGGGGCTTCCTTCTTCAGCTTGTTGATCTGCTTGATCATGATGAAGATGATCAGCGCCAGGATCACGAAGTTCAGCGCCACGGTGATGAAGTTGCCGTACGCGAACACCGCGCCCGCCTTCTTGGCCTCGGCCAGCGTGGTGGCCGTCTGGCCCGCGAGCGGCACGAAGTAGTTCGAGAAGTCCAGGCCCCCGGTCACCTTGCTCACGAGCGGCATGATCAGGTCGCCGACGACCGAGTCGACGATCTTGCCGAACGCACCGCCGATGATCACGCCGACCGCGAGATCCATGACGTTGCCCTTGACTGCGAATTCCTTGAATTCCGTTGCGAATCCCATGAGGCTTCTCCTGTATTTTCTCGAGTCTATTGAGGGTGATCAATGATCGTGCGTGCCGACCCGGGTGCCCGATGCAATGACTGGCCGCAAGTATTGCCGCCACAGGATCGGCGTCAATACCCGCTTGCGCGGCCCGTGTTCCAGTTGGCGTACCAAGGGTTTGCCTGTGGTGTGGAGGTGACTCGAACGTGTGGTTGCGCACGCTAAACTCAAAGGCGTTGCCCGGAACTGAACTTCAGCTCGAGGATGCTCATGAGTGAAAGTGTTGTAGTGCACGACGGTATCGACGAAAGCAAGCGGAGGTGGGTGGCCATGACATGCGGCGCGGGCGCCGTGGCCGGGGTCGCGACGGCGGTGCCGTTCGTCAGCACCTTCGCGCCGTCCGAGCGGGCCAAGGCGGCGGGAGCCGCGGTCGAAGTGGACATCTCCGATCTGAAGGTAGGCGAGAAGAAGACGGTCGAATGGCGCGGCCAGCCGGTGTGGATCGTCAAGCGGTCGCCGGAGATGGTGGCCTCGCTGTCCAAGGACACGGCCGAACTGGCCGACCCGGAATCCAAGCGCAACCCCGATGAACTGACGCCGTCCTACGCGCGCAACGAACATCGCTCGATCAAGTCCGACGTCCTCGTGGTGGTCGGCATCTGCACGCACCTGGGTTGCTCGCCCGGCGACAAGTTCAGCGCCGGCGCGCAGCCCTCGCTGCCCGCCGACTGGCCCGGCGGCTGGCTGTGCCCGTGCCACGGCTCGACCTTCGACATGGCCGGCCGCGTGTTCAAGAACAAGCCCGCACCGGACAACCTGCGCGTGCCGCCGCACATGTACCTGAGCGACAGCAAGCTGCTGATCGGCGAGGACAAGAAAGAAGCCTGATCCTTCAGTTTCCAAGATTCCGAGACAACGCGAACGGCCTGCATTGAACAGGCCGCAGCGCTGGATCAAGACAAGAGGACCGCATGTCTGAATTCAAGGTAGCCCCCGCCAACGCCTCTGCCGGTGTCAAGCTGCTGACCTGGGTCGACAACCGCTTCCCCGCGACCAAGCTCTGGAAGGAACACCTTTCCGAGTACTACGCGCCGAAGAACTTCAACTTCTGGTACTTCTTCGGCTCGCTGGCGCTGCTGGTGCTGGTGATCCAGATCGTCACCGGCATCTTCCTGGTGATGCACTACAAGCCCGACGCGGCGATCGCGTTCGCCTCGGTCGAGTACATCATGCGCGACGTGCCCTGGGGCTGGCTGGTGCGCTACATGCACTCCACCGGCGCCTCGGCGTTCTTCATCGTCGTCTACCTGCACATGTTCCGCGGCTTCCTGTACGGGTCGTACCGCAAGCCGCGCGAGCTGGTGTGGATCTTCGGCTGCGCGATCTTCCTGTGCCTGATGGGCGAGGCCTTCATGGGCTACCTGCTGCCCTGGGGCCAGATGTCGTACTGGGGCGCGCAGGTGATCGTGAACCTGTTCTCCGCGATCCCGTTCGTCGGCCCGGATCTGTCGCTGATGATCCGCGGCGACTACGTCGTCTCGGACGCCACGCTGAACCGCTTCTTCAGCTTCCACGTGATCGCGATCCCCCTGATCCTGCTGGGCCTGGTCGTCGCGCACGTCATCGCGCTGCACGAGGTGGGCTCGAACAACCCGGACGGCGTCGAGATCAAGGCCAACAAGGACGCCGACGGCATCCCGCGCGACGGCATCCCGTTCCACCCGTACTACTCCGTGCACGACATGCTCGGCGTGGCAGGCTTCCTGATCCTGTTCAGCGCGGTCGTGTTCTTCTGGCCGGAAGGCGGCGGCTACTTCCTGGAGTCCAACAACTTCATCCCGGCCGACTCGCTGAAGACACCGCCGCACATCGCGCCGGTCTGGTACTTCACGCCGTTCTACTCGATGCTGCGCGCCACCACCGACGAGATGAAGCCGGTGTTCGCCATCGCGGTCGCCATCGCGGCCCTGCTGGGGCTGTGGAAGGGGCGGTTCGGGAGCGTCGGCAAGGGCGTGATCGCGGTCGCGGCGGTGGCGGTGATCGTCGGCCTGTTCCGCCTCGACGCGAAGTTCTGGGGCGTCGTCGTGATGGGCAGCTCGGTGCTGATCCTGTTCTTCATGCCCTGGCTGGACCGCAGCCCCGTGAAGTCGATCCGCTACCGCCCGGGCTGGCACATGGCCATCTATGGCGTCTTCGTGGTGACCTTCCTGATCCTGGGCTGGCTGGGCATCCAGCCGCCGGATCCGGTCAAGAACGTCATCTCGCAGGTCGGCACCGTGCTGTATTTCAGCTTCTTCCTGCTGATGCCGTGGTGGAGCCAGCAGGGCACGTTCAAGCCGGTGCCCGACCGCGTCACCTTCCACGCGCACTGATCGCCATGAAGAAAGACACCCTCATGAAGCGTTTGATCGCCAGCGTCCTCGTGGCGCTCTCGTTCTGCGGTGCCGCGTCCGCGCAGGAAGGCGGCCCGGCCTGGGACAAGTTCCCGACGGAGCGCCTGACCGACCAGGCCGCGCTGCAACACGGCGCGAAGCTGTTCGTGAACTACTGCCTGAACTGCCACCAGGCCTCGTACATGCGCTACAACCGCATGCACGACATCGGCCTGACCGACGATCAGAT
>DASQCX010000604.1:0-11795 GCA_035634455.1 Burkholderiaceae bacterium | reverse complement strand
TTGCCCGCAGACTGGGTCGCATGACCCGCACCACCGCCTTCGCCTCCATGGCCCGCGCTGCCAAGCGCGCGGGTGGGGCGTCGTGCGTGCTAGCCGCGATGGCGCGTGCCTCGACCGCCGGGATGTGCCAGCAGCACGTCGTCGGCGCCGTCGCGCGAAGTCCGGATCCGGGCCGTTCCTGACTTCATCGCCGCAGATTTCCCCTCCACAAGGCCCGCTACCCGCGGGCCTTGTGCTTTTCAGCAGCCGCCGACCCAGGCACCCCCACAAGGAGATGTTCATGAGCCGACAAGATGCCCTCGTCCACACTGCCATGCGCGCGACCGCCAGCCGCTTTGCCGTGCGCCGCCTCAGGCTGTCCGACGCCGAAGGCTGGGCGCGCACGATGGCGCATCCGGAGGTCTATCCGCAGCTGCTGCAGATGCCCTGGGGCAATGCCGACCAATGGCAGGCCCGGCTGACGGACATGCTGGCCCCCGGCAGCCTGCACGTGCCGATCGTCGCCGAGGCGGCCGATGGCGCGATCGTCGGCGGCGCCGGCCTGCATCCGGTCGGCGCGTCGCCGCGCAAGCGCCATGCGATGGCGCTCGGCATCCATGTCGATCCGGCCTTCCAGGGGCAGGGCGTCGGTGCGTTGCTGATGCAGTCGCTGTGCGACTACGCCGACCGCTGGCTGGGCTTGCTGCGCATCGAGCTGGAGGTCTACGCCGACAACCTGCGCGCCCAGGCGCTCTACAAGCGCTTCGGCTTCGTGCAGGAGGGACATCACCGTTGCGACGCCATGCGCGACGGCGAGTACGTCGACAGCCTGTCGATGGCGCGCCTGAACCCGGCGCCGTTGCGCGGCTTCCCGCGCGACTGACGGCCGCTCGCGCGCGGCCGGCATGAGAAAATGCCGGCCGCTTTCCGCTTCCGACACGCGCCCATGACCACGCCGTTCACCCACCTCGTCCACTACCCGACCAACACCGACGCCGAGCTCGACCGCCTGCAGCAGCTGTGCGAGCAGCTGGCCGGCTTCGACGAGCACGTGTCGCTGGAATGGCTGGACGGCGCGATGACCGCGCTGGCCGCCGGCCCGCGCGCGCTGACCGTGGCGGACTGGCGCGACCGCCTGCTGGGCGAGTCCTGGAGCCGCGCGTTCGCCGACCCCGCGTCCGACCGCGAGGCCACCGCCGTGCTGCAGGCCCGCTGGGCCGTGCTGCTCAAGCAGCTCGATCCCGAACTGCTGATGGACGCCGTCGACGAACTGCGCCTCGCGCCGGTGATGCTGGAGTGGACGGACGAGGACAAGGCCAGGCTGGTCGAGGACGGCACCATCGCCCCCGGCACCGAGGACGAGGAGATCCCGCTGACGGGCGAGGTCTGGGCGCACGGCTTCATGGACGTGCTGCAGAACTTCCCGGACGAGTGGCCCGAGCAGGACGTCGAGACCGACGAGGGCCGGCTGTACGACGAGACCACGATGCGCATCGTCATGCTGACGATCCACGACGCGGCCGAACTCGACAAGCTGCGCGATGAGATGTTCCCCGGCGAGAAGCTGGATCGCGACGACCTGATCCAGGAGGCGCTGTTCGCGGTGCAGGACCTGCGCTGTTTCTGGGTGCAGAACGCGCCGAAGCCGGCGACGCGCGTGGTCGGCAATCTGCCGGGACGCAACGACCCGTGCCACTGCGGCAGCGGCAAGAAGTTCAAGAAGTGCCACGGCGCGTGAGCCGGGTTCCTGCGCGCGAAGCGCGATCAGGCTACATTGCGCCCCATGACTGAACGCAAGGATCTCGCGGGCAAGCACGTCGTGCTGGGCCTGTCCGGTGGCATCGCCTGCTACAAGGCGGCCGATCTCGCCCGTGCCCTCGGCAAGGCCGGCGCCACGGTGCAGGTGGTGATGACCGCCGGCGCCGAGGCCTTCATCACGCCGGTGACGATGCAGGCGCTCACGGGGCGGCCCGTCTACACGAGCCAGTGGGACGCGCGCCCCGACAACAACATGGCGCACATCAACCTGTCGCGCGAGGCCGATGCGATCCTCGTCGCTCCGGCGAGCGCCGACTTCATCGCCAAGCTGGTGCAGGGCCGCGCCGACGACCTGCTGTCGCTGCTGTGCCTGGCGCGCCCGATGGATCGCGTGCCGCTGCTGGTGGCGCCGGCGATGAACCGCGAGATGTGGGCGCATCCGGCCACGCAGCGCAACGTCGCGCAGCTGCAGGCCGACGGCGCGACGCTGCTGGGCCCGGACGTCGGCGAGCAGGCCTGCCTCGAGTTCGGCGAGGGCCGCATGCTGGAGGCGCTGGACCTGCGCGACGAGCTGATCGCGTTCTTCCAGCCTAGAATCCTGCGCGGCAAGCGCATCCTCGTCACCGCCGGCCCCACCTTCGAGGCGATCGACCCGGTGCGCGGCATCACCAACCACTCCAGCGGCAAGATGGGCTTCGCGATCGCGCGCGCCGCGCAGGAGGCCGGCGCCGACGTCACGTTGGTCGCCGGCCCGGTGCACCTGCCCACGCCGCGCGGCGTGCGACGCATCGACGTCGTCAGCGCGCGCCAGATGCATGAGGCCGTGCTGCCGCTCGCGCAGGCCAACGACGTCTTCGTCGCCACCGCGGCGGTCGCCGACTGGCGCCCCGCGCAGATGAACGCGCACAAGATCAAGAAGGACGGCAAGAAGGTGGCGCCCACCTTCGAGCTGACCGAGAACCCGGACATCCTCGCCGAGGTCGCGCGCCTCTCGCCGCGGCCCTACTGCGTCGGCTTCGCGGCCGAGAGCGAGAACCTGCTCCAGCACGCCCGCGAGAAGCTGCAGCGCAAGAACGTGCCGCTGATCGTAGGCAACCTCGGCCCCGCCACCTTCGGCCGCGACGACAACGCGCTGGTGCTGGTCGACGCGCAAGGCGAGCGCGAGCTGCCGCATGCCGACAAGCTCACGCTGGCGCGCCAGCTGGTGCAGGAAATCGCCCGACGCATCGCGGCCTGATCCGCTTCGCCGACATGACGTCGCGCGATTGTTTTCCCGACTCCAATCCGACCGAATCCAGCCAATGACCACCATCGATCTCAAGGTTCTCGACGCCCGCATGGCCGAGACCCTGCCCGCCTACGCCACGCCCGGCAGCGCCGGCCTCGACCTGCGCGCCTGCCTCGAAACGCCCGTCGTCCTCGCGCCGGGCCAGACCGCGCTGATCCCCACGGGCCTGTCCATCCACATCGCCGATGCCGGTCTCGCCGCGATGATCCTGCCGCGCTCGGGCCTGGGCCACAAGCACGGCATCGTGCTGGGCAACCTGGTGGGCCTGATCGACTCGGACTACCAGGGCCAGCTGATGGTCAGCTGCTGGAACCGCGGCCAGGCCGAGTTCACGATCAACCCGATGGAACGCATCGCGCAGATGGTCATCGTGCCGGTGGTGCAGGCCGCGTTCCGCGTCGTCGACGACTTCGATGCGTCGCATCGCGGCGAGGGCGGATTCGGGTCGACGGGCAAGCACTGACCCGGAGCCTCGCGCACGCGCCACGCGCGTGCGAGGCGCTCAGTGCAGCTGCGACTTGTCCTTCGGCGGCAGCACCTGCAGCAGGCCCGCGGCATCGTCCTGCACGCTCTTGGCCTCGATCTCCCCGGGCGTCGCCGGGCGCACGTCGCGCACCGTGATGTGCATGCGCAGCGCCATGCCCGCGAGCGGGTGGTTGCCGTCCAGGACGACGTGCGACGGGTAGACCTCGGTGACCGTGTAGACGGCGTCTTCCGGCATGTCCGGCGTGGCGGCGCCGTCGGGCAGGCCCTCGAACTGCATGCCGATCTCGACGCCCTCGGGGAACAGCGCGCGATCCTCGAAGCAGACGAGCTCGGAGTGGTAGTCGCCGAACGCGTGCTCGGGTTCGAGCTGCAGCTGCAGGTCGTAGCCGGGGGCGTGGCCGTCCAGGGCCTCCTCGACCTTGGGCAGCAGGTCGTCGCCGCCGAAGAAGAATTCGGTCGGCTCGGTGAGCTCGTCGATGGGCGCGTTCTGGGCGTCCGAGAGCTGCCAGGTGAGCGTGACGACGCAGGGGGCGGTGATGTTCATGGTCGAATTTTACGAGGCATGCGCGAGCGCCGCCGCGGCCGGGTCGGCCAGCAGGGACAATGGCGCGATGAACCTCCGTGAACCCCTCGCGCTGCTGGGCGGCCTGTCGCCCGCGGCCTTCATGCGCGACGTCTGGCAGAAGCGGCCGCTGCTGATCCGCAATGCGCTGCCGCTGGTGGGCGAGGACGGCGCGCCGCTGGCGCCCGTCACGCCGGCGCAGTTGTTCGAGCTCGCGTCGCGCGACGACGTCGAGTCGCGGCTCGTGATCCAGGACGCCGCGCCGGCGAAGTCGAGCGCGAAGGGCAGGGCGCCGTCGGCCGAGCGCTGGCGCCTGAAGCACGGCCCGTTCGCGCGCCGCGCGCTGCCGCCGCTGTCGCAGCGCGGCTGGACGATGCTGGTGCAGGGCGTCGACCTGCACGTGCAGGCGGCGCACGAGCTGCTGCAGCGCTTCCGCTTCGTCGCCGACGCGCGCGTGGACGACCTGATGGTGTCGTACGCGAGCCCGGGCGGCGGCGTCGGCGCGCACATCGATTCGTACGACGTGTTCCTGCTGCAGGTGCACGGGCACCGGCGCTGGCGCGTCGGGCCGGTGGACGCCCCGTCCTTCGTCGACGGCCTGCCGGTGCGCATCCTCGAGCGCTTCGAGCCGACCGACGAGTGGGTGCTGGGCCCGGGCGACATGCTGTACGTGCCGCCACGCTGGGGGCACGACGGCGTCGCCGAGGACGAGTGCATGACCTGCTCGATCGGCTTTCGCACGCCGATGGGCACGGAGCTCGCGCGCGAGCTGCTGCAGCGCGTGCTGGACGACGTCGAGGCCGACCCCGACGAGCCGCATTTCCGCGACCCGCCGCGCAGCGCCACCGAGACGCCCGCGCGCATGCCCGCCGCGCTGGACGGGTTCGCGCGCAAGGCCGTCGCCCGGCTGCTGAAGGATCCGTCGCAACTGGCGCGCGCGCTCGGCGAGGTGATGACCGAGCCCAAGCCGCAGGTCTGGTTCGAGGCGGGCGCGGAGCGCGGCGCGGGCGCCGGCTTGCGGCTCGACCGGCGCACGCGCATGATGTACGACGATCGGCACGTCTTCATCAACGGCGAGTCGTTCGATGCGGCCGGTCGCGACGCGCGCCTGATGCGCGAGCTGGCCGACGCGCGGCGGCTGGCGGCCGGGGCATGCGCCCGCCTGTCGCTCGGCGCGCAGGCCGTCGTGGCCGACTGGGTGGCGCAAGGATGGGCACATGACGATTGAGGACGCGGCGCAGCCGCCGGGCGCGATGGACGATCACGCGGGGCTGCCCGACGCGAAGCCCGCGGCCGGCGGCCATGCGTTCGAGGGCGCGCCGGAGTTCGCTCAGGCCTTGCGCGACGCGATGGCTCACGCGGTCGAGCGCGGCACGCGGCGCCTGTGCTGGTGCGACGAGGACTTCGCGAGCTGGCCCGTCGGCGAGGCCGCGTGGGTGGACCAGCTCACGCGCTGGGCGCACCTGCCCGGGCGCGAGCTGGTGATGATCGCGCGCGACTGGGCCGTCGTCGAACGCCGCCATCCGCGCTTCGTCCAGTGGCGCCGCGACTGGGCGCACGTCGTGCAGTGCCTGGTGCCCGACGAGGCCCGCCTCGCCGCGCTGCCAACGATCTGGATCGACACCGACGAGCAGGCGCTGCGCGTGTTCGACGCTGAACACCTGCGCGGCCGCATCGGCTTCGACCGCGTCGATCGCCAACGGGCGCGCGAGGACTTTGACGCGATTTCGCAACGTGCCGGACCGGGTTTTGCGGCGGCGACACTGGGACTCTGAAAAGGTTCCGTATTGATGGGTATAATGGCGGGCTAGGCACAGGAAATGCTCGAGCTTGCCTGCTGTCTTTTGCTCGGATACCTGCCGTGAGGGCGAGTATCTGGATTACTGGTAATGGTTCGAACCCAAAATTTTTCTTCGAGGAATTTCATGAACAAGTCGCTCCTGGCTTCCCTGATCGCCGTCGCTGCCCTGGCTGCTTGCAGCAAGCCGGCTGACACCGCCCCGGCCGCTGCCGACGCCGCTTCGGCTGCCGCCTCGTCCGTCGCCGCCGCCGCTTCGTCGGTGACCGACGCCGCTTCGGCCACCGCCGCCGCCGCCTCGTCGGTGGTCGACGCCGCTTCGGCCGCCGTCACGGGCGCCACGACCGCCGCCACCGGCGCGATGGCCGCCGCTTCGGCCGCCGTCACGGCCGCCAGCAAGTAATTTCCGGATCCGCGCTCCTCGCGAGCGCAGCATCCCGAAATATGAGAAGCCGCCTCCGGGCGGCTTTTTCGTGTCCGGATGCTGAAGGCGAGTTGAATCCCTGGGCCGGCGAGGCGCGAATACGCGCAAATCCCTGTCAAGCGGTTGCGAGGGGATTGACTTGTGCGTCGACATTTCGGGCGCCGCGAGGACGACAAAAAGCCGCCCGCAGGCGGCTTTTGCGCGAAGGCGTAGCGACGCCTTACTTCAGCTCGTCGACCAGCAGCGCGACGATGTGCTGCGCGTTGTCGCTGTTGTCCGGCTGGCCCTGGTCGTTGAGCACCGTCACCGTGGCGGTGTCGCCCGGCGCCTTGATCTGGATGCGGTACTTGTTGACCGGCGACGGGCCGCTCTTGCCGAACCACGAGGTGAACTTCGAGAAGAAGCCTGGCTCGTCCTTGGCGGCTTCCTTCGCGTCGACATAGCGCACGTAGTACAGGCCTTGCGCGCGGTCGCGATCCTCGACGGTGAAGCCGCCGTGGTCCAGCGCGAGGCCGATGCGGCGCCACGAGCGATCGAAGTTGTCGTCGACCTGCAGCGTCGCGCCCGGCTGGCCGGACACGACGCGCGCGCGCGCCGCGGCGCCGGTGTCGGCGGGGCGGCTCGTCGCGGCGCTCGGGATGACGCGGCCGCTGGCCGGCGCGCTGGCGGGGGTGTCGTCCTCGCCGAAGTGGAAGATGGTGTGCGACTGCGCGACCGCGACGTTGGCGTCGGCCACGCCCGCGAGGCTCAGCATCATCTGGCTCAGCTGCGCGGCTTCCAGGCCCGGGTCGGACTTGCGCGGCAGCCACTGGACGTCCGCCGTCTGGACGCTGGTGGAGGCGCCGGTGGCCTGCTCGACCGCGCCGAAGTGCGTCACGTAGATCTCGGTGCCGCCGTCGGCGCGACGCTCCAGGCGCGTGCGATAGCGATCGCGCAGGCCGGAGTCCGACAGGCTGTCGATCAGGTTCGACAGGATGTTGCGGATGCCGTCGGAGGGCAGCTTGTTGCGGCTCTCCTTCCAGTCGGTCTCGAGGATGCCGGTCTTGGGCTCGTCGATCGTGAAGGTGAAGCCCTGCGACAGCCAGTACGAGCGCACCTTGGGCAGCACGTTCTCGGGCGCGTCCGACGTCGTCAGCCAGCGCTGGTCGCAGTTGCGCTCGATGTGCAGGTTGCCCGCGGCGGCGAGCGCCACCTCGGGGTTGCCGACGGCGGAGGCGGGCGCGGCAGCCGGCTGGGCCGCGGCGGCGCCGGCCGGCCTGTTCAGGTCGGACGCGGCGACCACGCCGCCCTGCGGCAGGTAGCGCGAGTCCTTCTGCAGCTGCGTCAGGTCGGGCGGCACTTCCAGCGGCTGGGTGCGCTTGGACGCGCCCTTGTAGTCGGTCTCGCCGTGGGAGAACCAGTCGCCGACGACCGTGCATCCGCCCAGCATGAGGCACAGCGTCACGGTGGCGACGCGCAGGGGCGTGGGATGGAGCAGGCGCGTCGGGGAGAGGGTGGTCATGTGCATCAGGGTCAGTGTCTGCCCGGAAGTTCCGGGCCGGGGATTGTCGCAGAGGTCGCGAAGCTCGCAGGCGGGCTCGCGGACCTGGGGAGCCGGCGGCAAGCGCGCCGCCGGCGGGTGTCGGTCGTGCGGCGGGCGGCTCAGGCGATGCCGCAGTCGGCCAGGGCCGCGGTCACGATGGCCTTGCCGGCGTCGGTCATCTCCACCAGCGGCAGGCGCAGCGTGGGGCGGCAGCGGCCGAGGCGCGACAGCGCGAACTTGGCCGGGGCCGGGCTCGGCTCGCAGAACAGGTTCTTGTGCAGCGGCAGCAGCTTCAGGTGCAGCTCGGTGGCGCGGCGCGCGTCGCCGGCCAGGGCCGCGGCGCACAGTTCGTGCATCAGGCGCGGCGCGACGTTGGCGGTGACGCTGATGTTGCCGTGGCCGCCCATCAGCATCAGCGCGACGGCGGTGCTGTCGTCGCCCGAATAGACCGAGAACGACTTCGGCACCGCGCGCAGCAGCCAGCCCGCGCGCTCGATGCTGCCGGTGGCTTCCTTGATGCCGATGATGCCGGGCACCTGCGCCAGGCGCACCACGGTGTCGTGCTGCATGTCGGCCACGGTGCGGCCGGGGACGTTGTACAGCACCATCGGGATGTCCACCGTTTCCGCGATCTTGGCGAAGTGGCGGTAGATGCCTTCCTGCGACGGCTTGTTGTAGTAAGGCACGACCTGCAGCGTGCAGGACGCGCCCACCTTCCTGGCCTGCTTCGACAGCTCGATCGCCTCTTGCGTGGAGTTGGCGCCCGCGCCGGCCATGATGGGGATGCGGCCGGCGGCGTGCTCGACGCAGACGCGGATGACCTCGACGTGCTCCTCGACGTTCACCGTCGCCGATTCGCCCGTCGTGCCCACGGCGACGATGCAGTCGGTGCCTTCGGCGATGTGCCAGTCGACCAATGCGCGCAGCGTGTCGTAGTCGACGCTGCCGTCCTCGTGCATCGGGGTGACGAGCGCCACGATGCTGCCGACAATTCTTTCCATTCGCATTCCTCGGAGGTTCGCAAGGCCGGACGCGCGGCGCCGGCAATCGGACGATTTTAGCCCGGCGATGCGAGAAGATCGACGCGCGCCGACGTCGCGCCGCCACGGCGCGCGACGATGCGCTGCACCTCGCGCTCCGGGCTCGCGCCGCGGGCCGGCAGGCGGCCTTGCTCGAACGCGATGACGTGCCAGGTTTCAGAGGGGGAAGGCGGCCGCGCGGCGCCAGGTTCGGGGGCGCGCAGGACGTCGACCAGTTCGCCCGGCCGCAGCAGGAATTCGGGCCGCCGCGGCCGTCCGAGCGCCGCATGGGCTTGTGCAAAGGTTTCGTAAATCAGCAGCCCGCCGGGCGCCACGGCGTCTTTCAGCGCCGGAAAGAGCGGTCGCCACAGGTAGTTGGTGACGACGACGGCGTCGAAGCGGCGGCCGGGCAGGGGCCAGGGAGCGGCTTCGAGATCGGCCTGCAGGGTCTCCGCCAGGCCGGACAGCGGCGCGAGCAGCGCGGCCTCGCGGTCGATCGCCGTGACGCGGTGCCCGGCGCGCGCCAGCCAGTGCGCATGGCGGCCGTGGCCGCAGGCGACGTCCAGCACCTGCGCGCCGGGCGGGAGCAGGGGCGTCCAGCGCACGATCCAGTCGGACGGCGGGGCGATGGCGGGGGTGTCGGTGCTGGCTTCCATGACGCCACTCTACGGCGGCCGGCCGGAAGTCTCCGGTGGAATTTCCTGTGTTTATATCCATGTTTTCCACGCGGGGCCGTCACGCTTCGCTCCTAGAATCACGCCATGGCCACGAAACCGGGCGCCGCGGGCGCCAACAAATCCAAGCAAGGCGAGTACGCCGAAGGCTCCATCCGCGTCCTGAAGGGGCTGGAGCCCGTCAAGCAGCGGCCGGGCATGTACACCCGCACCGACAACCCGCTGCACATCGTCCAGGAAGTCATCGACAACGCCGCCGACGAGGCCCTGGCCGGCCACGGCCAGCGCATCGCGGTCACGCAGCACGCCGACGGCTCGGTCACGGTCGAGGACGACGGCCGCGGCATCCCGTTCGGCCTGCACCCCGAGGAGCAGGTGCCGGTCGTCGAGATCGTGTTCACGCGCCTGCATGCGGGCGGCAAGTTCGACAAGGGCAGCGGCGGCGCGTACAGCTTCTCCGGCGGCCTGCACGGCGTGGGCGTCAGCGTCACCAACGCGCTGGCCAAGAAGCTGGAGGTCTCGGTCTGGCGCGACGGCCAGTGTGCCGCGCTCACGTTCTCGGGCGGCGACGTCGTCGTGCCGCTGGAGGTGCGCAAGCTCGCGTCGGGCGAACGCCGCCGCGGCACGCGCGTCACCGTCTGGCCCGACGCGCGCTACTTCGAGAGCGCCGAGCTGCCGCGCGGCGAGCTGGTGCACCTGCTGCGCAGCAAGGCGGTGCTGATGCCGGGCGTCACGGTCACGCTCACCGTCGAGAAGACGGGCAAGGAGCCCGAGGTCCTGACCTGGCTGTACCAGGGCGGCCTGCGCGACTACCTGCAGCAGACGCTCACCGCCGAGCCCATCGTGCCGCTGTTCGAGGGCGAGCGTTTCGCCGGTTCGAACGAGTCGGAGAACTTCGCCGAGGGCGAGGGTGCGAGCTGGTGCGTCGCCTTCACCGACGACGGCGCGGCCGTGCGCGAGAGCTACGTCAACCTGATCCCGACCGTGGCCGGCGGCACGCACGAGTCCGGCCTGAAGGACGGCCTGTTCACCGCGGTCAAGAGCTTCATCGAGCTGCACGGCCTGATGCCCAAGGGCGTCAAGCTGATGCCCGAGGACGTGTTCTCGCGCGCCAGCTTCGTGCTGTCGGCCAAGGTGCTCGACCCCCAGTTCCAGGGCCAGACCAAGGAGCGCCTGAACAGCCGCGACGCGCTGCGCCTGGTGTCCGCGTTCACCAAGCCTGCACTGGAGCTGTGGCTGCACCAGCACGTCGAGTACGGCCGCAAGCTGGCCGAACTGGTCATCCGCCAGGCCCAGGCGCGCCAGAAGGCGAGCCAGAAGGTCGAGAAGCGCAAGGGCTCGGGCGTGGCCGTGCTGCCCGGCAAGCTCACCGACTGCGAGAGCCGCGATCTCACGCTCAACGAGGTCTTCCTCGTCGAGGGCGATTCGGCCGGCGGCTCGGCCAAGATGGGCCGCGACAAGGAGACCCAGGCGATCCTGCCCCTGCGCGGCAAGGTGCTCAACACCTGGGAGGTCGAGCGCGACCGCCTGTTCGCCAACAACGAGATCCACGACATCGCGGTGGCGATCGGCGTCGACCCGCATGGGCCGAACGACACGCCCGACTTCTCCGGGCTGCGCTACGGCAAGGTCTGCATCCTGTCGGACGCCGACGTCGACGGCTCGCACATCCAGGTGCTGCTGCTGACGCTGTTCTTCCGCCATTTCCCGCAACTGGTGGCGCGCGGCCACGTCTACGTCGCCAAGCCGCCGCTGTACCGCATCGACGCCCCCGCGCGCGGCCGCAAGCCGGCGGCCAAGATCTACGCGCTCGACGAGGGCGAACTCGAGGCCACGCTCGACAAGCTGCGCAAGGAAGGCGCGCGCGAGGATTCCTGGAAGATCGGCCGCTTCAAGGGTCTGGGCGAGATGAACGCCGACCAGCTGTGGGAGACCACGCTGAACCCGGAGACGCGCCGCCTGCTGCGCGTCGAGCTGGGCCAGCTGGATCTGGTGCAGACCGAAGGGTCGTTCACGCGCCTGATGGGCAAGGGCGAGGCGCACGCGCGGCGCGAGCTGATGGAACTGCGCGGGGACGCGGTCGAGATCGACATCTGATCCGATGTCCGAACGGTCGGGTTGATGCGCCATCGGCCGTGGCGGTCGCTGCATCGTGCACCGTCGAGCGGTGACCCCCCGACCGGCCCGCTCCATCGGCGCTCGATGCATCCGCTTACATAACCGACCTCTTGGTGGCGGGAACCTGCGGCACCCTGGGGCACCTTATCCAGGCGGGGTGACAAAAC
>DASQCX010000603.1:0-3667 GCA_035634455.1 Burkholderiaceae bacterium | reverse complement strand
AGGGGCACATCGGAATCGCGTCGCTGGCGGTCCGCATTGACGCGATGGGCGGATCGATGAAGCTCAACTCAACGATCGGCGGTGGCACGCGGGCATCGGTGATCACGCCTGTCGGCGCCGACTGAACACGGATGTCGGTGGACCTCAATAGGATCCGAATCATGTGGCTGACCAAGCTTGCTGCGCGGAGAGCGTTGGCCGTGATCGCCATGGCAGTCGTCGCGACTCTCGCAGCACCGCGGGCGCATGCGGTAGACGGGGACTACCAACTGATTCAGGAGCCAGACGCGGGTTACTCATTCATTGTCGGTCTGATTAGCGGCGCGACCCGCTCGGTACGCATGACGATGTACGAACTCACCGATCCCGCCGCAATCAACGCTCTCATCGACGCGCACCGCCGTGGTGTGGATACCAAGGTGATCCTCGATGCCGCCTTCCACGGCCACAAGACCAACGCCGAAGCCTTCCAAGAACTCAGCGACGCTGCCGTCGACGTGAAGTGGGCTCCCAATGGCGTTATCTACCACCAGAAAACGATCACCGTCGACGACACCACCGCCGCTGTCGGCACCGGGAACCTCACTCCGCAGTACTACTCGACCAGCCGCGACGCCTGGGTGCTGGACACCAACCCCACCGATGTGGCAGCCATCGCCGCGACGTTCGACACGGACTACACCGCTCCGCCTTCGGGGCGCCCGCCCGAGGCCACCCCCGCACCCAACCTCATCTGGTCGCCGACGGCGCGCGCCAGCTTCCTGCAGCACATCGACCAGGCCGTCCAGAGCGTCGATGTCACCAGCGAGGAACTCAAAGACCGCGCTGTGCTCAGCGCGCTGGATAAGGCCGCGCGCCGCGGTGTGAACTGCCGCATCGTTCTCACCGAAAATCCGGCATGGGCCAATGCCGTGGCCGAGGTGTCGGCTGCCGGCTGCTCGGTGCACCAGTTTCCGGACACCGGGACGGGCCTGTACATCCACGAAAAGATCATCCTCACCGACAACACCAAGCTCATTATCGGCAGCCAAAACCTCACCACCACAAGCCTTCTCGAAAACCGCGAACTGTCGCTTGCACTGGACACCGCGACCGCGCCGGACGTCGTCGCCGCCGTCGAATCTACGTTCGACGCCGACTACGCCGCGGCGCCCGGACCGTAGGGCTATCAGCGAGCCCACTGCAATCGCAGCAGTGCGCTCAGCTGCCAGATGCCTAGCACCAACGCGATCGCGCCCGCCCAGCCGAGGGCCCGGTCGCCGGCCGTGCTGACGTTAAGCCAGCCCGACGACGCCACCGCCCACGCGAGCGGTGCAAGCGCCAAATTGAAGACGCCGAAAACCCACACAACCAGACGCGACATCGCGCCGACGCGGTTGAGCGCGAACAACGCTCCTGCACCGAGGACAACGAATACCAGCCCGACGA
Organism: Burkholderiaceae bacterium; assembly: GCA_035634455.1. GTDB lineage: Bacteria > Pseudomonadota > Gammaproteobacteria > Burkholderiales > Burkholderiaceae_C > Scleromatobacter. Next base: position 2,239 of record DASQCX010000603.1, on the reverse strand, counting down.
CGAGCAGGACCTCGTGTTGTATGCCCCACCACTGTCCGAGCCTCTCCGACAACGCGGCGCCGATCGCGCCCGCAACGCTCCAGAAGGCCAGATCGGCAACGATCGACCACCAGGCCGCGTCGTTAGCTTTGTTGGACCGACGTGATATTCGATTGCTTGTCATTCACCGATGGTGTCGCGGGAACGACTGCCGATCACATACACGGCACTGCCAAACACTGCCAAGGGCTGTCGCAGGGCGGCCCGCCGGTACCTGGCGAGCAGACGCAGAATCGCACGCGGAAGGCCCCCGGAGTGCGATTCTGCGTCTGCTCGCCGCACACCCTCATGTCCCGCGCAGCGCGTCGCGCAGGCGTCCGCGCGCCCGGTCGAGCCGGACGGCGGCCTCGGCCGCGTCCACGCCCGAAAGCAGCGCGACGATCGCCGTCTTGGCGTGACCGCCCGCGGCGGCGAGCGCGGCGGACGCGGCCTCATCGTCGACGCCGGCAACGTCGCGCACGATCCGCAGCGCGCGGCGGCGGAGCTTCGCGCTGGTCGCGCGCACATCGACCATCCGCGGTCCGTAGGCCTTGCCGAGGGCGATCATCACGCTCGTCGAGAGCGCGTTGAGCACGACCTTCTGTGCCGTCCCCGCGGTCAGCCGCGTGGAGCCGGCGAGCACCTCGGGCCCAGTCAGCAGCTCGATCACCACGTCGGCGTACGCCTCGCTGCCGGGGTTGTTGACGATCGCGACGGTCAGCGCGCCCGCCGAGCGCGCGTGCTCGAGCGCCCCGAGCACGTACGGCGTGCGGCCGGACGCCGTGATCCCGACGAGCGCGTCGGCGGCGGTCAGGTTGGCGAGATCGGCGGGGTCGAACACGTCCTCCGCGCCTTCGATCGCCTCGGTGAGCGCCGCCGGCCCGCCGGCGATCACGCCGCGCACGAGATCGGTGCCGAACGTCGGTCCGCACTCGGCCGCGTCGAGCACGCCGAGCCGCCCCGGCGTCCCGGCGCCCGCGTAGACCAGGCGACCACCGCGCTCGAGCCGCGCGGCGATCGCCTCGGCCGCCACCGCGATCCACGGGACCGCCGCCGCCACCGCGCCGTGCGCCTCGCCCTCGGCGGCGACGAGCAGCGCGACGATTTCGCCGATTGGCCGCACGTCCAGATCGTCCAGATCTGCCCGCGAGGTCTCAGTAGCGAGCGCGTCGAGCCCTTGCGGGGCAAGGACCTCAGGGGCCGCCTCCACGCGGATCACGTGCGGCTCGTGGATCACCCCCAGCCGCCGCGCGCCGCCGAGCGCGTCGCCGGCAGCCGGGACGAGGTCGAGCTGCTCTCGCAACACCTCCACGCCCGCCAGGCCGCCGACCATCGCCACTGGGCCGTCCCCGGCCGCGCGGGCGGTCGCGGCGAGCGCGTCGGCGGCGGCGCCGACGATCGCCCGCGCCGCGACGTCGTCCTCAGCGGCGAGGACGTCGGGCGCGAAGGATGCGACCGCGGCGGCATCGGCGAGCCGCGCCGGCCAGGTCTCCGGCGGGCCGAAGCGGGCTCGGGCGGCGTCGAGCAGCGTGGTGGACGGGCCGCGGCCGTCGTGGGCGCGCAGCGCCGCGCGCAGCCCGGCGCCGCCGATCCACGCGCCGCCGCCCTCGTCGCCCAGCCACGGGCCCCACCCGTCGGCGGTCCGTAGCGCGCCGTGCGCGTCGATCGCGAGCGCGACGACGCCGGTGCCCGCGACCAGGACGACGCCGGGCTGCCCGTCCAGCGCGCCCGCGTGCGCGATCACGGCGTCGCTGGTCACCGCCACACGCTGCACGCGCAGCGAGGCCAGCAGCGCATGACCCAGCGCGCGCGCCGCGTCCGGCGCGGCCAGCGCCCCGGCGACACCCACGATCACCTCGTTGACGGGGTCAAGCTTGCGTGCGACGGCCAGGATCGCCGCCTCCGCGGCCCGCACGCCGCCAGGGGTTGCGAGCCCCGGCGCGCCCGGCCCCTCGGCCCGCCGGCCGCCGGCCGCGGCCCGGCAGGACGTCTTGCCGAGGTCGACGGCGAGGATCACCTGCGTCGGCTATCGGTTGAGCAACGAGTCGACGTTGGTGTGAAAGAGACCGGGCATTTCCTGCTCCTCGCAGCCCATCCGCCGATAGTCGTCCAGCGGCGTCGCGGTTCCCTCGGAGTGGGGATAGTCGCTGCAGAACATGAACACGTCGCCGGTCATCTTGGCCAGCCGCTTGGGGTTCTCGTACGAGAACGACGACACCCG
>DASQCX010000602.1:0-8627 GCA_035634455.1 Burkholderiaceae bacterium | reverse complement strand
ACGAACGCGCGGCCGTCGGCCTCGTCGATCTGGTGGATGCTGACGATGCCCGGGTGGTTGATGCGCGAGATCGCCTGCGCCTGCTCGCCCAGGCGTCCCGCGAACGCGCGCGCGGCGCGCGCGTCGGCCGGCAGGTTCAGGTGCAGCGACTTGACCGCCACCACCCGCTGCAGCGAAGGGTCGAACGCCTTGTAGACGACGCCGCTCACGCCTTCGCCGATGACCCCGGTGATCCGGTACTTGCCGATTTTTTCAGGCGCGTTCGTCACGATCGTCACTTTGCCCACTCCACTTGATCCGGACATCCGGGTCGTCGATCGGACCTGGTCTGTCGAACCGGAAAACTGCCGGAGGTCGTCCTCCTTCGGCGGCGCGCCCGTGTCGTCCGGGTGGTCTCCCGTGCGTGGCGGCCCGGGTGGGCGCTCGTCCGGGAGCCTCTGCGTCCAGGCGATTCTCTCACGCGATCGGTCGATGTTGCAGCGCGGCACGGGTTTTGCCGACCTTCCTGGACGACGCATCGACGCGGCCGCGCCACGCCTTGAGCGCCGGGCGCAACAGCGTCGACAACATGTTTCAACGCCGCAGGCACCAGGAACCGGCCCATGAACCTTCCCGCTGCGCACGCCCTGCCCCTGCGCATGGCGCTCCCCGATGGCGCGAGCGACCGCCCCGCGCTCGTCGCGTTCGGCGCCCTGCGCTGGACCTTCGACTGGCAGCGGCCGCAACAATTGCTGACCCGGATTGCAAAGCATTACCGCGTCTTCTACGTCGAGGAAGCGCGCACCACGCACCGCGATCCCTGGCTCGAGGCCACCGCGGTGGCGCCGGGCGTGGAGGTGCTGGTCGCCCACACGCGCTGCGACGCCCCCGGCTTCGACGCCGCGCAGCTGCCGACCATGGGCCGGCTGCTGGCCGCCTTCCTGCGCGAGCGCGGCGTCGCGCAGCCGCTGGCCTGGCTCGACACCCCCGCCGCGCTGCCGCTGGCCGAGGCGCTGCGGCCGCGGGCGCTGGTGTTCGACTGCCACGCGATTGCCTCCGACGACGTCCCGCACGACTGCGAGGCGCGGCTGCTGGGCCTGGCCGACGTCGTGCTGGCCGGCGGACCGTCACTGCACGCGTCGCTGCGCCGCCGCCACGCCAACGTGCACTGCGTCGCCAACGCCGTGGACGCCGGGCACTTCGCGCCGCCCGCGGCCGCCGACGAGGCGATCGAGGCCGTCTCGGCGCGCGCGCTCCACGCCGCGATCCCGAACCCGCGCCTGGGCTGGGCCGGCGTGATCGACGAGCGCGTCGACCTCGACCTGCTCGCCCGCGCCGCCGACCTGCGCCCCGATTGGCAGTTCCTGCTCGCCGGCCCGCTGCGCGGCGTCGCCGCCGACGCGCTGCCGCGGCGCGGCAACCTGGCGTGGCTGGGCCCGCAGACCTACGCGATCCTGCCGCACCTGCAGTCGCACTGGGACCTGTGCCTGCTGCCGCTGGCGGTCGAGGCCTGCGCGCGTCACGCCGCGCCCGTCGAGGCGCTGGCGTACCTGGCGGGGCACAAGCCGGTGGTGAGCACGCCGGTGCACGACGTCGCGGCCCTGCACGGCCACATCGTGCGCATCGCCGACGGCCCCGAGGCCTTCGTCGAGGCCTGCCGCGCCGCGCTGTGCGAGCGCGGCCCGCTGCAGCGCCAGCGCTGCGTCGACGGGCTGATCGCCGCGCACTCGGCCAGCTGGGACCGCGCCGCCGCGCACGTCCATGGCCTGCTGGCGGAGTTCGCGGCCGCGCCGTCCGCCGGCGCCGGCCTCGCGCCCGCCCCGCGGGCCACGGCGGCTCGGCAGGGCCTGCGTCACGGCGCCTGAACGCCACGCCGCGCGGGCATGCCGGATGCCCGTCGAGGCATTGGCCGCCCCGCCTTCAACAACCCAGAGGAGTCCGCCATGAATCGTTCGATCCCGTTGTCGCTGACCTTCGCGGTCGCCCTGGCCGCGCAGCTCGCGCTCGGCGGCTGCAGCAAGAAGGAGGACGTCGCCACGCCTCCCGCCGACACGCCCGCCAGCGCGCCCGACATGAGCGCCTCGGCCAGCACCGGCAGCGCGTCGTCGGCCCCGGCGGACAGCGCCGCCGCCAGCGCGGGCGCGATGGCCGCGAGCAAGTGACGGCACGGCCGCAGGCCTGCCGCACCAAAGGAAAGGCCGCCTCGAGGGCGGCCCTTTCGTGGCGCTGAGCGCGCTCACTGCAGCGTCGGCGGGACGCCCTCCCACTGACCGTTCGGTCCGGGTACCCACACGTCGGTCGGGCGCGTCGGCTTCCTGCCCGGCACCGGGTCGGGCGCGGGCCAGTTCAGGTCCTCGACGAAGCTGCAGCGGCGGTCGATGCCGCGCCGGGGCGGCAGCGGACGGGCGGCGGTACGGTTTGCGGCAAGCGGGGTCATCGGCGGCGGCTCCTGGTGCGCCGGCAACCCGATGTCGCCGGTCATCGCCCGGGCCGCCATCTCCAGCGGCAGCCCGAGGTCAGGAGGATGGGCAAGCCGGAGTCCCGGCGCCCGCCGCCGCGCGCTCAAAAGAACTTGGTCAGGCTCGCATAGACGGTGCGACGCGGGCCGAACTGCGGCGCGCCGACACCGATGCCCGTGCCGTCGCGCAGCTCGTAGACCCGGTCGAACACGTTGAGCAGCGACAGCCGCCCTTCCACCTTGCCGAGGCCGCCGCCGAAGTCCCACGCCTGCCCCAGCGACGCGTTGACCTGCGTGTAGCCGGGCAGGTGCTGCGTGTTGGCGAAGCCGCTGCGCAAGCCGCTGCCGAACAGCGCGTCGGCGCCCAGGGTCGTCCGCGTCGCGAAGCGGTAGGACACGCCCGCCGACGCGGTCACGGCCTGGTCGTGATCGAGATGCACCCAGTGGCTGGCGATGTAGTCGATCTCGTCCTGGCCGAAGTTGAACTGGCCGGTGACGATGTCCTTGCCCTGGGCCTTCGAGAACGCGAGGTTGCCGTAGGCGCTGAAGGCGTCGCGCTTCCAGTTGGCCGTCAGCTCGACGCCGCGCACGCGGCCGCGGGCGTAGTTGAAGGCCGAATAGATCAGCGCGTTGCCGAACTGGCCCTCGTCCTGCAGGTTGCGCACCTCGCGGTCGTAGGCGTCGATGCCCAGCGAGAGCTCGGGCGTCGCGTCCCAGGACAGGCCGGCGTCGAAGTAGTTCGAGCGCTCCGACTTCACCGCGGTGTCGGCGTCCGACGGCAGCGCGTTGGTGGTGCCGGCGAACTTCGCCACCGAGGTGGTGTCGATCTTCTCGGTGGGCGGCGGCGTGAAGTAGCGGGCGTAGCCGGCGTGCACGCGCAGCGTGGGGCTGGCGTCGAACACCACGCCCAGGCGCGGGCTCAGCTGGTGTTCGCGGACCACGGTGTCGACGTCGTCGTAGCGCGCGCCGTAGTTGACCGTCAGGCCCTTGACCGGCTGCCACTCGTCCTGCAGGTAGGCGCCCCACAGGTGGCCGCGCAGGGCCGTGTCGTCCGTGATGGCGATCGGGGTCGTGCTGGTCTGGTTGCCGTCGGCATCGGCCGGGAACACCTGCGACTGGTTGTCGACGCCGAAGCGCTCGTGCTGGAAGAACAGGCCGCCGCGCAGCGTGTGCGTCGCGCCGAGGGCATAGCTCGAGTCGAGCTGCACGCCGTCGGCGGTGTTCTTGCGTCGCACGTCGGCGGCGATGCCGTCGAACACGAGGTCGCCCGCCGGATCGGGCGCGTAGTGGACGTCGGTCTCGCGATGGAACAGCGACACCTGGTAGTCCAGCGCGTCGCCCGCATGGCCCTGGTACGACAGCACCTCGAAGGCGTTGTGCTCGCGCTGGCGGGCGTCCAGCGTCGCGGAGTCGACCACGGGGTCGCCGACGAGCGAATACTGCGGCGACTGGCCCGGCACGTCGGGGATCTCGAAGCGGCTGCTGGAGACGCCGAACATGAAGTTCAGGCGGCTGTCGTCGCCCAGCAGGTACGAGAGCGTGCCGAAGGCCTTGCCCTGCTCCGTCTTGTCGTGCAGCGCGGTGCGCGCGCCGGTCGGGTTCTCGATGCCCATGCCGTCGTGCAGCAGCGAGCCGGTCAGGTAGTAGCTGATCGGGCCGTGCGCGCCGGCGATCTCGCCGCTCTCCTCGTTGTGGGCGTTGCTGCCGCCCGTGTAGCTCAGGCTGCCGCTGTCGCCCTGGGCCTGCTGCTTGGTCCGGATGTCGACGATGGCCGCCGTGCGATAGCCGTACTGCGCCGGCAGCGCGCCGGTGAGCACGTTGATGTTGTCCGCGAAGCGCGTCTCCAGCGACTGGCCGAAGCCGCTGATCGCCTCGGGGATCACGACGCCGTCGATGCGGTACTGCACGTTGGCGTGGTCGCCGCGCACGTGCAACTGGCCGTACGAGTCCTGCACGACGCCGGGCGCCTGCAGCACGACCTGGTTCAGCGGCGTGGCCTGGCCCAGCGGCAGCGCATCGATGTCGGCCTCGCCGAACTTGTAGACGTTGCTGCCGGTGTCGGGCGACAACCCGTTGCGCGCCGCGTCGAGCTTCTGGCGCACGGCGTCGACGACGACGGTCTGCGCTGCCGCCGACGCGGAAGCGACGACGGTCCTGGGCAACGGCGGTGCCGACGCCGCGGCCGCGGGCGCGGCGGCCTCGTCGGCGAAGGCGGCGAAAGAGACGGACAGGGGTGTGGAAAGAACGAGCGCGCGCGCCACGTTCCGGTGCTTGAAACCAAACATGAGAAGAATCCTTCGAGTCGAACGACATGCCTGCGCGCCCACGACTCCGGTACCGCCGCTCGCGCGGTGGCGTGAAGTTCAAGGGAGCGCGCGATCCGGCTCTGCCGGGCGCGTCGCGACCACCCCCTCTGGGGAGCGGAGGCGGCAGAGGCCTCGCGGAGCGAGGCCCCGCCGGAACGGCATCCGGCCTGCAAGCCGGATGCTTTCCGAGCGCTAGCGAGCGTGGGGGCTCAAAGGATCGGAGGCGGGCCGCGGCTGCGCGCGGCGGGCGCGTCGGCAGCGATGAACGCCGGCGCCGCGCTGGCCGGGATGCCGAAGCCGAAGCTCAGCAACGCGGGCGGCACGACGTGCGCGGTGGCCACGCCGGCCAGGTGCGCGAAGGCCAGGCAGGCCTCGCACTGCAGGTCGCCCGGCTGGTGGCCGGGCTGGCCCTGGCCGCCGGCCGTGCGGGACACGGCGTCGGCCAGGTGGCTCAACTCGTGCGTCACCGCGCCCTGCTGCGACAGCAGGAACACGAACGGCAGCAGGACGGTGAGCAGCAGCTTGCGCATGGATCGGTGATTATGTTCCACGCCTCTGACCCGCGGCTGTCGTCGGACATCGCCGCGTTGCGCGCATGCCAGGCCGCGGACACCCGCGCCGCGAGCCGTGACCGGCGACGCCCGCCAGCAGGGGCATTCGGCGCGAACGAGAATGCCCGCATGCGCGCCGCCCGTCCCGCCGCCTTCCACGCCGCCGCCGCGCGCCGCTGGACGCTGGTCAGCGCCGTGCTCGGCTCGGGCATGGCGTTCATGGACGGCACGGTCGTCAACGTCGCGCTGCCGGCCATCCAGCGCAGCCTGGACGCCAGCGGCGCCGACGCGCAGTGGATCATCGAGGCCTACGCGCTGTTTCTGTCCGCGCTGCTGCTCGTGGGCGGCGCGCTCGGCGACCGCTTCGGCCGCAAGCGCGTGTTCCTCGTCGGCGCGGCGGTGTTCACGCTCGCGTCGGCGGCCTGCGCGGCGGCGCACGGCGTCGGCCAGCTGGTCGCGGCGCGCGCCGTGCAGGGCATCGGCGCCGCGCTGCTGGTGCCGGGCAGCCTGGCGCTGCTGGGCGCCAACTTCCCGCAGGCCGAGCGCGGGCGCGCGATCGGCACCTGGTCGGCGTTCAGCGGCATCACCGCCGCGGTCGGACCGGTGGTGGGCGGCTTCCTCGTCGACCACTTCTCGTGGCGCTGGGCCTTCCTGCTCAACGTCCCGTTCGGCGTGCTGCTGCTGGCCGCGTGCATCGCCCGCGTGCCCGAGAGCCGCGGCGACGTGGCCCAAGGCCCGGTCGACGTCGCCGGCGCCGCCGCGGCGACGATAGCCCTGGCCGGCATCGTGTTCGCGCTGATCGAGGCCCCGACGCGCGGCTGGGGCGCGATGCCGGTCGCGGCCGCCGGCGCCGCGGGCCTCGCCGGGCTCGCGGCCTTCGTCGCCCGGGAGGCGCGCGCCCGCGCCCCGATGCTGCCGCTGCACCTGTTCCGCGACCGCGACTTCGGCGGCGCGAACCTCCTGACGCTGCTGCTGTACGCGGCCCTCGGCGGCGGCCTGTACTTCGTGCCGCTCGATCTCATCCAGGTGCAGGGCTACGGCGCGACCGCGGCCGGCGCGGCGCTGCTGCCGTTCGTCGCGATCATGTTCGCGCTCTCGCGTCGGGCCGGCGCGCTGGTGGACGCGGTCGGCGCGAAACGCCCGCTGATCGCCGGCCCCGCGATCGCCGCCGTCGGCTTCGCGCTGTTCGCCTGGCCCGGCGCGGGCGGCAGCTACTGGACGACGTTCTTCCCCGCCGTCTGCGTGCTGGGCCTGGGCATGACGATCACCATCGCGCCGCTGACCACCACCGTGATGAACGCGCTCGGCCAGGGCCTGGCCGGCGTCGCCTCGGGCGTCAACAACGCGGTCTCGCGCGCGGCCGGCCTGCTCGCCATTGCCGCGCTCGGCGCCGTGCTGGCCCAGGTGTTCGAGCCGCGCCTGCAGGACGCGCTCGCGCAATCGCATCTACCGCCCGGGGTATCGGACGCCGTGTTCGCGCAGCGCCACAAGCTGGCCGCGATCGTGCCGCCGGCGGGCGCCACGCCGGCGGTCGCGGCGCAGGTGCGCGCCGTCGTCGGCGCGGCGTTCGTCGCCGGCTTCCGCGCGGTGATGCTCGTGGCCGCCGGGCTGGCCGCGGCGAGCGCGCTGTGCGCCTGGTGGCTGATCTCCGACCGGCCGCCCGCCCCCGATTCGAAAGGACGCACGCCATGACGACCCCCTCGTTCGACGCCCTGGTCATCGGCAGCGGCCAGGCCGGCCCGGCGCTGGCCGTGCGCCTGGCCGGGCACGGCTGGAAGACGGCGCTGGTCGAGCGCGGCGAGTTCGGCGGCACCTGCGTCAACAACGGCTGCACGCCGACCAAGACGCTGGTGGCGAGCGCGCGCGCCGCGTGGGTCGCGCGCCATGCCGCGGACTTCGGCGTGACGATCCCCGGGCCGGTGGCTATCGACTACGCCGCCGTGCGCCGGCGCATGACGGACGTGGTGCAGGCCTCGCGCGACAGCCTCGCGCACTGGTTCGAGAACACCGCCAACCTGCACGTGATCCACGGCGAGGCGCGCTTCACGGGGCCCGGCAGCATGCAGGTCGGCGAACAGGCGTTGCGGTCGCCGCGCATCTTCCTCAACACCGGCGCGCGGCCCATCGTGCCCGGCTGGATCGCCGCGTCCGGCGTGCCGTACCTGACCAGCGAATCGCTGATGGCGCTCGAGGAGCTGCCCGCGCGCCTCGTGATCCTGGGCGCCGGCTACATCGCGCTCGAATACGCCCAGGTGTATGCGCGCTTCGGCTGCGAGGTGACCGTGATCGAGCACGGCCCGCGCCTGCTGCCGCGCGAGGACGACGAGGCCGCGCAGGTGATCCGCTCCGTGCTCGAACGCGACGGCGTGCGCTTGCGCTTCGGCGCCGACGCGACCGCGCTCGAACCCGACGGCGCCGGCATCGCGCTGACGGTGGACGGCCGGCGCCTGGCCGGCAGCCACCTGCTCGTGGCGATCGGGCGCCAGCCCAACACCGAGGCGCTCGACCTCGCGCGCGCGGGCGTCACGTGCGACGCGCGCGGCCACGTGCGCGTCGACGACCAGCTGCGCACCGACGTCCCCGGCATCTGGGCGCTCGGCGACGTCAACGGCCGCGGGGCGTTCACGCACACCTCGTACAACGACCACGAGATCGTCGTCGCCAACCTGCTGGACGGCGATGCGCGCCGGGTCGCCGACCGCGTGCCGGCCTACGCGCTCTACACCGATCCGCCGCTGGCGCGCATCGGCATGGCGCGCGCCGAGGCGAAGGCGTCGGGGCGGCGCGTCCTCGTCGGCCACCTGCCGATGGCGCGCGTCGGCCGCGCCCGCGAGCGCGGCGAGACCGACGGCTACATCGAGGCGCTGGTCGACGCCGACTCCAGGCGCCTCCTCGGTGCGACACTGGTGGGCATCGAGGCCGACGAGGCGATCCACGGTCTTCTCGACGTGATGTCCGCCGGCCTGCCCTACACCGCGATCTCGCGCACCATGCACATCCATCCGACCGTCAGCGAGCTCGTCCCGACGATGCTTCAGGAGATGCGGCCGCTGAGGTAGGCCGAAACGCGCTACGCGGCGTCGTGATGGCCCTCGCCCGGATCCTCCGGCCAGCCAGGGTAGGGCGGCGGGGTGCCGCCGAAAGCCGGGCAACGGTCGTGGTGGGCGCACCAGTCGCAGAGCCGGGACGGGTTCGGGCGGAAATCGCCAGTGATCGCCGCGGATCGGATGGCCCGCCAGATCGCCATCAGCGTCTTCTCGAACCGCAGCAATTCGTCAAGGTCAGGCGAATAGTCGAGGATTTGGCCGTCAGCGAGGTAGAGCAGCCGCAGCC
>DASQCX010000601.1:0-4464 GCA_035634455.1 Burkholderiaceae bacterium | reverse complement strand
GTTCCGCTTCCTCGAGCCCGCCGAATACAAGCGCGTCGCCGGGCTGCTGGACGAGCGCCGCGTCGAGCGCGAGGCCGGCATCGTCGCCTTCCGCACCCAGCTCGAGCGCATGCTGGCCGAGGCCGGCATCCACGCCGACATCCAGGGCCGGCCCAAGCACATCTACAGCATCTGGAAGAAGATGCGCGGCAAGGAGCTGGACTTCGAGCACGTGTTCGACATCCGCGCCGTGCGCGTGATCGTCGACGACGTCGCCGCCTGCTATGCCGTGCTGGGGCGCGTCAATGAGCGCTACCGCGCGGTCGACGGCGAGTTCGACGACTACATCGCCCGGCCCAAGCCCAACGGCTACCAGTCGCTGCACACCGTCGTGAAGGACGACAAGGGCCGCGCCTTCGAGGTGCAGATCCGCACCCGCCAGATGCACGAGCACGCCGAGCACGGCGTCGCCGCGCACTGGGCCTACAAGGAGGCCGGCAGCAAGGGCTACGCCGGCGTCAGCGCCGCGGGCGCGTTCGAGGACCAGGTCGCGCAGGCGCGCAAGGCGGTGCTGCGCCAGTTGCTGGCGTGGGAGCGCGAGTTCGTCGCCGAGCCGGGGGCCGAGGCGCCGGCCGGCGCGGCCGACGCGGTGCAGGCGGAGGCGCCGACCTTCGAGGATCGCATCTACGTCTTCACGCCGCAGGCCAGCGTCATCGAGCTGCCCGCGGGCGGCACGCCGGTCGACTTCGCGTACGCGCTGCACACCGACGTCGGTCACCGCTGCCGCGGCGCGCGCGTCGACGGCGCGATGGTGCCGCTGCAGACGCCGCTCCAGAACGGGCAGACGGTGGAGGTCGTCACCGTGCGCGAGGGCGGGCCGTCGATGGACTGGCTCAACCCCGAGCTGCACTTCCTCAAGAGCCCGCGCGCCCGCGCCAAGGTGCGCGCCTGGTTCAACGCGCTGCAGCACGCGCAGACGGTGGCCAAGGGCCGCGAACTCGTCGAGAAGCTGCTGCAGCGCGAGGGCCGCACCGCCACCAGCCTCGAGGAGCTGGCCGGCAAGCTGGGCTTTGACGACGCGCAGGCGCTGTTCGAGGTGGTCGGCAAGGACGAGTACTCGCTGCGCAACATCGAGAACCTGCTGCGCCCCGCCGAACCGCCGGCGCCCGACGAGCCCATCCAGCTCAAGCGCCCGCGCACCGGGGGGGCCGCCGGCGGCGTGCTGGTGGTGGGCATCGACTCGCTGCTGACGACGCTGGCCAGCTGCTGCCGCCCGGCGCCGCCCGACGTGATCGGCGGCTACGTGACGCGCGGCAAGGGCGTCGCGGTGCACCGGCTCGACTGTGTCAACTTCCGCCACATGTCGGAGACCAACCCCGAGCGCGTGATCCCGGTCACCTGGGGGCTGTCGCCCTCGGACGGGCGGCCGGAAAAGAGCGTCTACGCGGTCGACATCGTCGTCGAGGCGCAGGACCGCCAGGGCCTGCTGCGCGACATCTCCGACGTGCTGGCCAAGCAGCGCGTCAACGTGATCGGCGTGGCCTCGCAGTCCACCAAGGGCATCGGCGACCGGCGCGCGTTCATGACCTTCACGGTCGAGATCGACAGCGCGGAGCGCCTGGGGCAGGTGCTGGGGCTGGTGGCGAAGGTGGGCGGCGTGGATTCGGCGCGGCGGCGCTGAGGCGGGAAGGCCTCGCGCGGGCGGCGGCGCGCGACGCCCGAGGGCGCGCGACCGGAAGCCCGCAGGCCCAGCAGGAAATTGCCGCCCGCGCTAGGATGGTTTCGGCCGCTCCCCGCGGCCGCGGCCGGTGCCAGCGACTGAAGTCGACCGCGCAGGCGCCCGTCTTGCTCCGAAGTTCCTCGTTCAACCTCGTCGACCGGAGAACCCATGGCTCGCTCAACGTCCTCGACGCTGCCCGCGTCCAGCGTCGATCCCGGCATCACCGAAGCCGCCGACCGCATCGTCCGCCGCCTGCTGGGCTCCGTGCCCACCGCCGCCGCCTTGCGGCTGTGGGACGGCGTCACGCACAGCTTCGGGCAGGGCACCGCCCGCTTCACGCTGATCCTGCGCGACCCGGGCGTCCTGCGCGACCTCGTGCTCAAGCGCGGCCCGATCCCGCTGGCGGACGCCTATTTCCGCGGGCGGCTCGACGTCGAGGGCGACCTGTACGAGGCGCTGGGCCTCAAGCAGCACTTCCAGAGCCTGACGCTCACCGGCCGCGAGCGCTTCGCGCTGCTGCTGGACGCGCTGCGGCTGAAGTTCGCGTCGGCGCGCAGGACGGCGTCGCCGGCCGGCGACGTGCCCGTCACCACGCAGTTCACGCACGACCACTCGATGGACAGCGACCGCGCGGCGATCTCGCACCACTACGACGTCTCGAACGCGTTCTACAAGCTGTTCCTCGACGAGCGCATGGTGTACTCCTGCGCGTATTTCCACGCGGACGACGACAGCCTGGCGCAGGCGCAGGCCAACAAGCTCGACCACATCTGCCGCAAGCTGCGGCTCAAGCCCGGCGAGCGCTTCCTGGACATCGGCTGCGGCTGGGGCGCGCTGGTGATCTGGGCCGCGAAGCACTACGGCGTGCAGGCCCACGGCATCACGCTGAGCAAGGAGCAGCGGGACGAGGCCCGGGCGCGCATCGCCGCCGAGGGCCTGCAGGATCGCATCACCGTCGAACTGCGCGACTACCGCGCGCTGGAGGGCGAGGGCGTCTACGACAAGGTCTCCAGCGTCGGCATGTTCGAGCACGTGGGCCTGGCCAACCTGCCCACCTACCACGCCACCGTGCACCGCGTGCTCAAGCCCAACGGGCTGTTCCTCAACCACGGCATCACGCACGAGGAGGAGGGCTGGACGCGCAGCGTCGACACCGAGTTCATTAACCGCTACGTGTTCCCGGACGGCGAGCTCGATCGCGTCAGCGCCATCCAGGCGGGCATGGAGCGCGCGCGCTTCGAGATCCAGGACGTCGAGAACCTGCGCCAGCACTACGCGAAGACGCTGCGCCACTGGGTCGCGCGCCTGGAGGCCAACCACGACGAGGCCGTCCAGCACGTGAGCGAGGCCACGTACCGCGTGTGGCGCCTGTACATGGCCGCGAGCGCGCTGGAGTTCGAATCCGGCGGCACCGGCATCCACCAGATCCTGGCGTCGCGCCGCCCCGACGCGCGCCCCTACGCGCAACCGGTGCCGCTGACGCGAGGGGACTTGTGTGATCGCGAAAAAGCGTGCTAGACTAGCGGTCTTGCAGGCGCGTAGCTCAGCTGGTTAGAGCACCACCTTGACATGGTGGGGGTCGGAGGTTCGAGTCCTCTCGCGCCTACCAAATTCGAAGCTGTCCGGCCCAGGCCGAACAGCGTGGCCGCAGGAGGCGAAAGCCTCCCCACAGAAGAAGCCGCGAAAGAATTTGGCGCCTGTCTGCAAGGCAGTCCGCTGCATTCAAGTGAGCCCCGAACGCGAAAGTGTCCGGGGCTTTTTCTTTGTGCGCGTCGCGCATCGCGGCGTGCGGCATCCGACGGTTAGCATGGCGGATCCGCAGCCACCCGCCGTCCACCGCGATGATCCGCTCGAGCTTCGTCCGTTCCGCCGTCTTCCTCGTCGCGCTGGCGGCCGCGTCGCTGTCGCGCGCCGACGGCCTGGCCGACCTCAAGGGCGCGCTCGCGCGCCTGCAGGCGCAGACGCCATTGAAGGCGACGCTGGAGGTCAAGACCTTCGATCGTCGCGGCGAGGGCGCCGACGCGATCGACAAGCAGGGCCAGGCCAGCGTGGGCGTCGACGACGGCGCGCGCGGCCTGCAGGTGCTCTACGGCCGCGACACGCTCGCCCGCATGGATGCCGAGTCGCGCCAGCTCGCGCGCGACCCGAAGGCGAAGACGCCCACCGTCTGGGCGATCGGCAAGCTCGATTCGAGCGAGATCGTGCCGATGACGTCGGCGGCGTCGGCGTTGTCGCGCAGCCTCGACGAGGACCGGTTCAAGGCGGAGCAGGCCGACACCTGGGGCGGCAGGCCGGCGCGGCTGCTCACCTTCACGATCCCGGTCGACAAGCTGCCGCCGGAGCAGCGCAAGTACGTCAAGGAGTTCGACGGCACGCTCTCGGTGTGGATCGCCGCCGACGGCACGCCGCTGGCCAGCCAGGCGCACGTCGTCGTCAAGGGGCGCGCCTTCGTCGTCATCGGCTTCGATGCGGTCGACGACTGGAACACCACCTATGCCGTGCTCGGCGACCGGCTGCTGGCGCTGCGCGCCGAGAACCGCTCGACCAGCAACGGCGCCGGCGAGCATGGCGAGCAGCGCGTCGTCAAGACGCTGCAACCGCAGGGCTGAACTTCAGTCCGGGTGGGTCATGTCCTCGGCGCGCACCCACGCGTCGAACTGCTCGCCGGTGAGCTTGCCCGAGGCGATGGCCGCGTCGCGCAGCTGCAGGCCCTTGGCGTGCGCGGTGCGCGCGATCTGCGCCGCGGCGTCGTAGCCGATGTGCGG
>DASQCX010000600.1:0-4029 GCA_035634455.1 Burkholderiaceae bacterium | reverse complement strand
AGCAGCACGTGCATGATGATGACGATGATCAAGCCGGTCGGATGCTTCCCCGGGTTGCGCTGCGATTCAGCAAAATTCACTCGAAATACCTCCAGACGACCCGGTTGGGCGCTGCATCTTTTCCTGCGGCTCCACGGCGCGGCTGCGCAGCGGAGTCGCGAACTATAGCGTGATCCCGTACTCCAGCCTTTACGGGTTTCCCTTAATTTTCGACGCCTCTTATGCGTTTAGACCGCACCGAATATCGTCAGGATGCGGATTGGCAGTGGCTTGTGACAGTCAGGTGCGCCGAACGACCGTTCGTTTCTCCAGCCCTGAACGGAACGACCGGATCGCACGCGCCGAGCCTGAACCTGCTCGACATGGGAGCAAGAGGCGTTCCACTGTAGGCAGACTACGCGTCGCCGCCCCGCATTCGGCGTCGCGGGCGCAGTATCCGTCAGTCAATCACCTCATCGGGGGATTGTCGCGTGAAGCGGACGGACATTTGGCGGTGACCCGGGTCAATGCTCCATCGACGCGTTGGCCAGGCCCGCCTCGTCGCGCAGCGGCGCGCGCTCGCGAGCGGACAGCCAGGTGCACGCCGCGCCGCCGAACGCGATGCCGCACAGGCCGGCCAGGGCCCAGCCGTCGGGCACGTGCGCGAACACGAGCCAGCCCAGCAGCGTGCTGAAGGCGATCTGCGCGAACAGCAGCGGCGTGAGCGTGGCCACGCCGGCCCTGGCGTAGCCGACCACCAGCATCCAGTGGCCGGCGGTGCTGAGCGCGCAGACCAGCCCGAGCAGCGCCCAGGTCGTCCACGAGCCGAGCGGCGCCCAGAAGAACGGCAGCGCCAGGGTGGCCAGCGCGGCGCCGGTGCAGCCGGTGTAGAGCTGCATCGTGCCGACGTCGTCGACCCGGGCGAGCCGGCTGGTGACCAGGTGGAAGCCGGTGTTGAGCGCCAGCGTCGCCAGCGGCAGCAGCAGCGCCGGCGACAGCAGGTCGGCGCCGGGCCGCACAACCAGCAGCGCGCCGGCGAACGTCAGCGCGATCAGCGCCCAGCGCGCGGGCGACACGAACTCGCCGAACGCCAGCGACGAGATCAGCATCATCAGCACCGGCGTCAGCATGAGGATGGCGGTGAACTCGCCGACCGCGACGTAGCGCAGGCTCAGGAACGAGGCGACGCTGGTCGACATGATCAGCACGCCGCGCAGCACGTGCAGCCAGGGATGGCGCGTGCGCAGCAGCGCCTTGCCGCGACCGGGCAGCAGCGTCAGCGCGCTGACGCCGGCCTGGGTCATGTAGCGGAACCACACCAGCATCATCACCGGCACGGCGTTGATGGCCTTGGAGGTGGTGTCGAGCCCCGAGAAGCAGGCGACCGCGGCGAGGACGAACAAGGCGCCCAGCAGGCGGGCGTCGGCGGGACGGCGGGCGGCGGCCGGCAGGCGCAGGGCGTGGGTGGTGGTCATGCTGGACGCCAGGTTAGGCGTGCGCGGACATGTCGTCTACGATGCAGGGTCAATGCACTTCATGTCGGAACACAATGAAGGTGGATCCACCCGCTGACGGCGCGCTGGCCGAGCTCGACATCCGCTGGCTACGGCTGTTCGAGCAGGTGCTCGCCACCCGCAGCGTCACGCGTTCGGCCGAGCTCCTGGGCCAGAGCCAGCCGACGGTCAGCATCTGGCTGGGCAAGCTGCGCGAGCGCCTGGGCGACCCGCTGTTCGTGCGCACCGCCGACGGCATGCTGCCGACGCCGCGCGCCCAGGCGCTGGCCGGCCCGGTGCGCGACGCGCTGCGCGCGCTCGGCGAGATCGCCGCCCCGCAGGCGCCGTTCGACCCGGCCACCAGCACGCGGCCCTGGCGCATCTGCATGACCGACGCCAGCCACGCCACCGTGCTGCCGCGCCTGCTCGCGCACCTGCGCGCGCGGGCGCCGCGCGCGACCGTGACGGCGATCCGCATCGACGACGACACCGGCGCCGCGCTGCAGTCCGGCGCGGCCGACATCGCCGTCGGCTACATCCCCTGGCTGGACACCGGCTTCTACCAGCAGGCGCTGTTCACGCAGGACTGGATCTGCCTGGCCGCGCCGTCCAACACCCGCATCGGCGCGACGCTCACGCTGCGCGGCTACCGCGAGGCCGCGCACGTGGTCACCCACGCCGGCACCGGCGCCGCCGACCTCGAGGCCGCGCTGGCCCGCGCCCGCATCGAGCGCCGCGCGATGCTGTCGCTGCCGGGCTTCCTGGGCCTGGCGGCCATCGTGTCGACGTCCGACCTGGTGGCCACGCTGCCGCGCCAGATCGGCGAGACGCTCGCGCGCAACGCCGGGCTGCGCGTGCTGGCGTGCCCGTTCCCGGTGCCGCCGTTCACCGTCAAGCAGCATTGGCACGAGCGCTTCCACCAGGACCCGGCCAACCGCTGGCTGCGCGAGCAGGTAGCCGCGCTGCTGATGGCGTCCGCGGCGAAGCCGGCGCGCGTCAGATCACCTCGCGCAGCACCTTGACGACGTCCTGCAGCGCCGGCAGCAGCTGCGTCAGCGCGGCGGCGTCGGGGTAGCGGGTGGTCTGGAAGGTCATGCTGATCGCGCCGACGCAGTGGCCGTGGCGGTCGAACAGCGCGGCCGCGATGCCGCCCAGGCCCAGGTCGATGTACTGGTCGACGTGGGCGTAGCCGAGCCGCCGGGCGGCGGCGACGCTGTCGCGGAAGGCCGCGAGCTCGGTCACCGTGTTGGCCGTGAAGCGGCTGAAGTCGTGACTGGCGATCCAGGCGTCGAGCCTGGCCTTGTCGAGGGTCGACAGGATCGCGAAGCCGGGCGACACCACGTGCGCCGGCGTGCGGGCGCCGGCGTGGAAGCCGATCGAGACGACGCGCGGCGAGTTGCTGCGCTCGAGGTAGACGACCTCGTGGCCGTCCAGCACGCTGAGGTTGGCCGTCTCGCCGGTCTGCATCGACAGCCGCTGCAGGAACGGCCGCACCAGCCGCGGCAGCCGCGCCGCCTCGAGGTAGCTCTGCCCCAGCCGCAGGATGGACGGCAGCAGCCAGTAGTGCTTGCCGTCGGTGTCCGCGTAGCCGAAGTGCACCAGGCTCACCAGGTAGCGCCGGGCGGCGGTGCGCGTGAGGCCGGCCAGCGCGCCGGCCTCGGTGGCGGTCAGGCGC
The DNA here is from genome assembly GCA_035634455.1 of Burkholderiaceae bacterium. GTDB lineage: Bacteria > Pseudomonadota > Gammaproteobacteria > Burkholderiales > Burkholderiaceae_C > Scleromatobacter. The sequence continues at coordinate 882 of DASQCX010000600.1, read as the reverse complement.
GGGTGGTCGTCCGAGAACAGCTCGATGATGCGCAGGCCCTTGCCCAGGCCCTCGATGAGCAGCGAGCGGTCGAATTCCTTGGGGGCGGTCATGGACGGGTGGCCCGGGGAAACCCGGAAAACGGTCGATCATGGATCTGATGTGATCGATGATCGATCGTCGGGCCATTGGCGCCTATGGGAAAAACCCCGCGCGCTGCCTACATTGCGTTCCAGAGGCGGGGCCGACATCACCCGCCCGACGTCCACCCAACGGAGACAAGCATGACCCAGGATCACGGCAGCTCACAGACGCGCAAGGCCACGGCCAGCGGCTGGATCGGCTCGGCGCTCGAGTACTACGACTTCTTCATCTACGCGACCGCCGCGTCGCTGATCTTCCCGCAGATCTTCTTCCCCAAGGGCAACCCGACGACGGCGATCGTCGCGTCGTTGGCGACCTACGGCGTGGGGTATGTGGCGCGGCCGATCGGCGCGTTCTTCCTCGGCCACCTGGGCGACACCCACGGCCGCAAGCGCGTGCTGCTGATCTGCATGTTCATGATGGGCCTGTCGACCATCGCCGTCGGCCTGCTGCCCACGTATGAACAGGTCGGCCTGCTGGCACCGGTGCTGCTGGTGATCCTGCGGCTCATCCAGGGCTTCGCGGTGGCCGGCGAGATCTCCGGCGCGAGCTCGATGATCCTGGAGCACGCGCCGTTCGGCCGGCGCGGCTTCTTTTCCAGCTTCACGCTGCAGGGCGTGCAGGCCGGCCAGATCCTGGCGGCCGCCGTGTTCCTGCCGCTGGCGCACTTCATGCCTGACGACGCCTTCCTGAGCTGGGGCTGGCGCATCCCGTTCCTGCTGAGCTTCATCGTGATCGTCGCGGGCTACATCATCCGCC
>DASQCX010000599.1:0-2001 GCA_035634455.1 Burkholderiaceae bacterium | reverse complement strand
CTCCGATCTCGTCGAGGAACAGCACGCCCTCGTGCGCCGTGCGTAGCAGGCCGGCGCGATCGGTCACCGCGCCGGTGAACGCGCCCTTCTTGTGGCCGAACAGCGTCGAGGCCGCGCCGTCGCCGTGCAGCGTCGCGCAGTTGACCTCGACGAACTCGCCCGAGACCTGGTGGCGCGACTTCTTCAGCTCGAACATGCGGCGCGCCAGGTGCGACTTGCCCGCGCCGGTCGGGCCAGTCAGCAGGATCGGCGCGCGCGAGCGCACGGCCACGCGCTCGATCTCCTCGATCAGCGCGTTGAAGTGCTTGTTGCGCGTGGCGATGCCGCTCTTGAGGAAGTCGCGCGCGTCGGACTGCGCCTGGCTGAAGCGCTGCGCCAGCACGTCGTAGCGCGAGAGGTCGAGGTCGATCAGCGTGTAGCTGCCCGCAGCATCGCGACGCTGCTTCTTCGGCGGCGCCGTCTGCAGCAGCACGCCGGGGATGAAGCGCGACTCCACCATCAGGAACATGCAGATCTGCGCGACGTGCGTGCCGGTGGTGATGTGCGCCCAGTACTGCTCGTGCGCCGGATCGAAGCGGTAGGCGCGCGCCCAGTCGTAGAGGCCGGCGTACATCTCGCCGAAGTCCCAGGGGTCGGCGATGTCCAGCGCGATCAGGTTGACCGTGGTCTCGGGCGACACCGTCGCGATGTCGGCCCGCAGCTGCCGCGCCAGGCCGACGTGCTGCGCCGAGAACAGCAGCTCGAGGCGGTGGATGACGGTGTCCTCGTGCTGCATCAGCGACAGCGTCGGACGCCATTTCTCCCAGCGACCCGCGCCCTGGCCGGCGTCGAGCTGGGTGCCGAGAAAGCCGATGACGACCGTTTGCTTGCTCATATGCATGGATAAATTGCTAGCTGCGATTCTAGTATTTGTTGAAGTCGCGACGAGACGGATTTCGCGTCTCGGCCGCGTTTCGACGGACATGTCCTTATGAATCAATGACTTGCGAAACCCCCCCGACCTCCTCCACGACCTGGCACGGGCGTTGCGATAGAGAAGGCACAACAGGTTGAATGCAACGAGGAGAACACTCATGGTCAACACCAAGCTATTCCAGACGCTGCGCGGCGCGCTGCTGCCTACGCCCACCGCGACGAACGCGTCGCAGGCTCCGGCCTACGCCTACACGCCCCGCCACCAGCTGGCGCAGCTCGCGGCGACCGGTTGCCTGGGCTCGACCTTCCACGCCGGCGCCGAGGCGCAGCTGGAGTCGGTGCTGGCGCTGGCCGCGCAGCTCGAGCCGAGCTTCGTCGCCAAGACCGCGCTGCATGCGCGCGAGGCCGGCCACATGAAGGACATGCCCGCGCTGCTGGCCGCGACGCTGGCGGTGCGCGACGTGGCCCTGCTGGTCCAGGTCTTCGGCCGCGTGGTCGACAACGGCAAGATGCTGCGGGCGTTCGTGCAGATCGTGCGCAGCGGCGTGACGGGCCGCAAGTCGCTGGGTTCGCGCCCGAAGAAGCTGGTGCAGCAATGGCTGTGCAACGCGAGCGAGCAGCAACTGCTGAACGCGTCGGTGGGCAATGCGCCGTCGCTGGCCGACGTCGTGAAGATGGTGCACCCGAAGCCGGCCGAAGCCTGGCGCGCCGCGTGGTTCGCGTGGCTGATCGGCAAGGACGTGGACGAGGCGGCGCTGCCGCCGATCACGCAGGCGTTCGAGCGCTTCAAGCGCGCGGCTGCCGAAGGCGTGGCGATGGACGTGCCGGACGTTCCGTTCCAGATGCTGACCGCACTGGAACTGACCTCGGCGCAATGGGCGCAGATCGCTCGCTCGGGCTCGTGGCAGATGGTGCGTCAGAACCTGAACACCTTTGCCCGGCATGGCGTGTTCAACCTCCCCGGCATGGCCGAGGCGGTGGCTGCCAAGCTGAGCGATGCGCAAGCCGTGGCCAAGGCGCGGGTGATGCCGTACCAGCTGATGTCCGCCTTCATGGCGGCCGGCGAGGCAGTGCCCGCCCAGGTTC
>DASQCX010000598.1:0-2515 GCA_035634455.1 Burkholderiaceae bacterium | reverse complement strand
GTGACGTTCATCGACAGGCCCACGCGCAGCGGATGTTCGGCCACCTGCCTGGCGTCCAGCGCGATGCGCACCGGCACGCGCTGGACCACCTTGATCCAGTTGCCGGTGGCGTTCTGCGCCGGCAGCAGCGAGAACGCCGCGCCGGTGCCCGCGCCCAGGCCCTCGACCTTGCCGTGGAAGACCACGTGCTTGCCGTAGACGTCGGCCTCCAGCGTGGCCGGCTGGCCGATGCGCAGACGCGCGAGCTGGCCTTCCTTGAAGTTGGCGTCGACCCAGGCGTCGTTGAGCGTGACCACCGACATCAGCGGCACGCCCGCCTGCACGCGCTGGCCGACCTGCACGCTGCGGCGCGCGACGGTGCCGCTCACCGGCGCCGGCACCTCGGCGCGCTGCACCGCGAGCCAGGCCTCGCGCACCTTGGCGGCGGCGCGCTGCACGTTCGGGTGCTGGGCGACGGTGGTGCCCTGCGTCTGCGATTCGTTCGAGCCCAGCTGCTCCCTGGCGGCGTCGAGCGCGGACTTGGCGGCGGTGTAGGTGCTCCTGGCGGACGCCAGCTGCTGCTGCGCGTGCTCGAACTCTTCCTTGCCGACCGCGCCGCTCTGCACCAGCGGGCCGCGGCGGTTGACGTCGTCCTGCGCCTTGGCCAGATCCGCGGCGGCGCGGGTGGCGTCGGCGGCGCGGGCGTCGATCTGCGCCTGCAGCGTCGAGTTGTTGGCGAACAGCACGCGCGTGTCGCGCACCGTCTGCGCCAGCGCGGCCTCGGCCTGGTCCAGCGCGACGCGCGCGTCGGCCGGGTCGAGCTTGACCAGCACCTGGCCGGCCTTGACGTAGTCGGTGTCGTCGGCGTTGATGGCCGTGACGGTGCCGCCGGCCTGCGCCGTGATCTGCACCACGTTGGCCTGCACGTAGGCGTTGTCGGTGGACTCCGAGTGGCGGCCGGTCATCCAGTAGTAGATGCCGTAGCCGCCGCCGATCACCAGCACGGCGACCGCGATGGCGGTCAGCGCGGTGCGACGCTTGGGGTTGCCGGCCGGCACGGTGGTGGCGGGAGCGGCGTTGTCGTTGGCGGGAGCGTTCATGATGGTTTAGGCGGGCGTGAGGTTGTCGTTCTTGGCGGTCGTCACCGGTGCCGATGCGGCAGCGGCGGGCGCGGGCTGTGTGTTCGGGTTGGCGGTCCAGCCGCCGCCCAGGGCCTTCATCAGCTGGGCCTGGACGTCGAGCGCGCGGTACTCGAGGTCGACCTCGAGGCGGCGTTCGGCGAGCATCTGCGTCTCGGCGTTGAGCACGATCAGCGCGTTGCCCAGGCCCTGGCCGTAGCGCTTCTGCGAGAAGTCGTAGCTGGCGGTCGAGGCTTCGAGCGCCTGGCGCTGCAGCGCGAGCTGGCGGCCGATGGAGGCCGCGGACGTCGCGGCGTCGGCCGCCTCGCGCACCGCGTCGATCACCTGCTGGTTGTAGGCCTGGATCGCGGCGTCGCGCTCGGCGCCCTTGCCCTTCAACTGGGCGCGCAACTGGCCGCCCTCGAAGATGGGCAGGTGCAGCGCCGGGCCGAACGACCAGGTCTTGCTGGGCAGCTCGAGGAACTTGCTCAGGCTGATGGAATCGAGCCCGAAGCCGGCCGAGAAGTTGATGTCCGGGTAGAAGCGCGTGCGCTGCGACGCGACCTGCTCCTTCGAGGCCTCGACGCGCGCCAGCGCGGCGGCCACGTCGGGGCGGCGCGCGATCAGGTCGGCGCCCAGCACCGGCGGCTGCGGCGAGACGTGCAGCTGGTCCAGCGTCGGCGCCAGCGTGGCGGTCGCGTCCATGGGCTGCGCGGTGAGCGCGGCGAGCGCGTGGCGCGCGAGGTCGATCTGCTCGTCGAGCGACTCGATCTGCGCCAGCGTGTCGGGCAGCGCGCCCTCGCCCTGCTTCTGCTCGACGACGGTGTCCAGGCCGGCGTTCACGCGCTGCTGGATCAGCGTCAGCATCTGCTTGCGCTGGTCGTAGGTGCGTTGCGCGACGGCGCGCTGGCTCTCCAGGCGGGCCAGCGAGAAATAGGTGCGCACCACCTGCGTGGCGATCTGCTGCGCGGCGACGTCGGCGTCGGCCTGCGCGGCGCGCGCGCTGCCGAGCGCGGCCTCGAGGTCGTGCTTCTCGCGGCCGAACACGTCGGCGTCCCAGCTCAGGCCGAAGGTCGCGTTGGACTGGTTGAAGATGCTGCCGCCGTACGGGGGCGGGAACAGGCCGTTGCGCGAGAGCAGCTCGCGCTTGACCGAGGCGTCGAAGCCGACCGCGGGCAGCTCGGCGCCGCGCGCGGCCTCGACGACCGCCTGCGCGCGCGTCAGGCGCGCTTGGGCGGAGCCGAGGCTGGGCGAGCCCTCGAGGGCCTTGGCGACGAGCGCGTCGAGCTGGGCGTCACCGAACTGGTGCCACCACCGGGCCTCGACCGGCGTGGTCTGCTGCGCGGTCGACAGCCCCAGGGCCTGCGCGTCGCGCTGGGCGACGGGCTCGGACTGGTGGCCGGGCGTCGCGCAGCCGG
>DASQCX010000597.1:0-7230 GCA_035634455.1 Burkholderiaceae bacterium | reverse complement strand
TCGCGCTGACCGGCAACTACGAGGAGCGCGACGGCGGCTACAACAGCGCCGGCGTCACCAACGGCTGGCGCAACTGCCTGGCCTCGCAGGACAACACGAACTGCTGGGGCGGCATCCCCGCGGCCGGCGCCTACCGCTCCGACCTGATCACCAATCGGCCGAGCGGCTCGGGCATCTACTCGGTGCCGCAGAACATCGACTACGCCGTCAGCGGCATCCACCGCGAGCGCGTCAACGGCCAGCTGACGCTGCAGTGGCAGCCGGTCAAGGCCTTCACCGGCACGCTGGACTACACCTACTCGCAGAACCGCCTCGACACCAAGCGCAACGACATCTCGTCGTGGTTCAACTTCGGCCCGTCGAGCAGCAGCTGGACCAACGGCCCGGCCGCGACGCCGCTGATCTACTCGGAAGACCTCAACGACCCGAACTACGTCGACGCCACCGGCAAGCCGGCGCCGATCGGCCCGGCCGACGTCGCGATGGGCGTGGCCAAGTTCGGCGTCAAGACGACGCTGCGCTCGCTCGGCCTGAACCTCGCGTGGAAGCCCAGCGACACGATGCGCCTGGAGATGGACGCGCACTCGTCGAACTCGACCTCCGGATCCGACAACCCGTACGGCACCAACAACGTCATCGGCACCGCCGCCTTCAACCGCGGCACGACGACGGTCGACTTCACGCACGACTTCCCGGTGATGAGCCTGGCCGACACGGCGCGCGACGCGTCGCTGCAGCAGGTCACCGGCTCGTCGTTCCGCAACAGCTACATGAAGTCCAGCGTCGACCAGCTGCAGCTCAAGGGCAACTGGGAGGCGACCGAGCAGTCGTCGGTGGACTTCGGCCTGAACGTCACGCACGTGAAGAACCGCACCGCCTACGCCAACGTCCAGCAGGACAGCTGGGGCGGCGCCACCAGCGCGGCCGACTATCCGGATTCCATCTGGCACCCGGACACGCTCAGCAAGTACTTCAGCCGCATGAGCGGCAGCGGCAGCTCCGCGCTGTTCAACACCTGGTTCACCGACAACTTCAACCAGGTGCGCGACATCGCGGCCCAGGTCGGCAACCCGGCGCACTACGTCGCGTCGTCCGACTTCGACGGCCCCGGCGGCACCGACCGCCGCACGAAGGAGAACACCACCAGCCTGTACGGCCAGTACAACCGCGACTGGGAGAGCCTGGGCATCCCGATGAACCTGTCGGCCGGCCTGCGCTACGAGAAGACGGACGTCACCGCCGCCGCCGTCGTGCCGACGCCGGTGGGCACCAGCTGGGGCTCGGTCAACGAGTTCGACCTGACGTACGACGGCTTCGCCGCGACCACGCAGAAGGGCAGCTACAAGTTCTGGCTGCCGTCGATCGACTTCGACGCGGACGTGCGCAAGGACGTCAAGGTGCGCCTGAGCTACGGCGACACGATCGCGCGTCCGGGCTGGGACCAGATCCAGGGCGGCCGCTCGCTCGACCAGCTGTTCCGCGTCGACGGCGGCACCGGCTCGCAAGGCAACCCGGCGCTCAAGCCGCTGCTGTCGCACAACGTCGACGGCTCGGTGGAGTGGTACTACGGCAAGTCGAGCTACCTGTCGGTCGGCTTCTTCCACAAGAACGTCGACAACTTCATCGGCCAGGGCCAGACGACGTACACGCCGAACGGGCTGACGACGCCGGTCGGCGGCGCCTACTGGAACGCCGCGGTGACGACGGGCGGCTGCGCGACGACCAACCTGCAGTGCATCCGCAACTACATCTTCACCAACTACAACGGCCAGCCGGGCGTGACCCAGACCGGCGTCGACACGGGCGGCAACCCGACCGGCACGATCACGGGTCAGGCGGCCGATCCGGCGCTGAACTTCAAGATCAACACGCCGGTCAACCAGCACTCGGCCAGTCTGCGCGGGTGGGAGTTCAACATCCAGAACGCGTTCGGCAACAGCGGCTTCGGCGTCAGCGCCAACTACACGCTGGTGATGTCGGGGTTGAAGTACGACAACTCCAACATGAACGACCAGTTCGCGCTGGTGGGCCTCAGCAACTCGGCCAACGTCGTCGCGTTCTACGAGAACGACCACGTCAACGCGCGCCTCGCCTACAACTGGCGCGGCCAGTTCCTGGCGAGCACGTTCGACGGATCGGGCCCGAACCCGGTCTACACCGAGCCCTACGGCCAGGTCGACATGACGTTGGGCTACAACGTGAACGAGCACCTGTCGTTCCAGCTCGACGCGATCAACCTCAACGACGGCGTGCTGCGCCAGCACAGCCGCACGAAGGAGGAGCTCGAGTCGATCACGCAGACGGGCCGCCGCTACATGATCGGCGCGCGCTACAAGTTCTGATCGCCTGATCAGCAGCAGGCCCCTTCGCCGCGACGCCGCGCCATCCGGCTCTTCCCCTGGGAATCGCCGGGTGGCGTCACTTTTTCCGGGCCGGCATGATGGCCGGCAGATGATGATGCGCGTGAACGATGACGTGAGACACGTCGTGATCCTGGGCGGCGGCTCGGCCGGATGGCTGACCGCCGCGCTCCTCGCCCGCGAGCACCACGCGGGCGGGCCGGGCGGCCTCGCCGTCACGCTGGTCGAATCTCCCGACACGCCGCCCGTCGGCGTCGGCGAAGGCACCTGGCCGTCGATGCGCGATACCTTGCGCCGTATCGGCCTGCCCGAGGCGACGCTGATCCGCGAGTGCGACGCGTCCTTCAAGCAGGGCTCGCATTTCCGCGGCTGGATGCGCGGCGCGAACGCGGACGCGGGCGACCAGTACCGCCATCCGTTCACGCTGCCGCTGGGCTTCGGCGACGTCGACCTCGTGGCCGGCTGGCTGCAGCGCCACGGCGACCGGCCGTTCGCGGAGGTGGTCAGCGCGCAGCCGCACGTGTGCATGTCCGGCCACGCGCCCAAGCAGGCGACGACGCCCGAGTACGCGGCCGTCGCCAACTACGGCTACCACTTCGACGCCGGCAAGTTCGGCGTGCAGCTGCGCGCGCACGCCGTAGCGAACCTGCACGTGCGCCACGTGCTCGACGATGTCACCCAGGTGCTGTCGCACGACGACGGCGACGTCGCCGCGCTGCGCACACGCCGCCACGGCGACATCGCGGGCGACCTGTTCATCGACTGCTCGGGCATGGCCTCGGTGCTGATCGGCCAGCACTTTCGCGTCGGCCTGCGCTCGTGCAGGCACCTGCTGTTCAACGACACCGCGCTCGCGCTGCAGGTGCCGCACGCGACGCCCGACGCGCCCATCGCCTGCGAGACGATCGCCACCGCGCAGCCCGCGGGCTGGACCTGGGACATCGCGCTGCCGAACCGCCGCGGCGTCGGGCACGTCTATTCCAGCGCGCACCTGTCGCACGACGAGGCCGAGCGGCAGCTGCTGGCCTACGTGCGCAGCACGGGCGTCGGCGGCGACCTGCCCGCGCCGCGCCGCATCGCCTTCGACCCCGGCTTCCGCGAGCGCTTCTGGCATCGCAACTGCGTCGCGGTGGGGCTGTCGGCCGGCTTCGTCGAGCCGCTGGAGGCCTCGGCGCTCGCGCTGGTGGAGCTGTCGGCCGCGATGATCAGCGACGAGATGCCCGCCACGCGCGCCGAGATGGCGCTGGTCGAGCGCCGCTTCAACGACGCGTTCACGTATCGCTGGGAGCGCGTCGTGGACTTCCTCAAGCTGCACTACGCGCTCAGCCGCCGCGACGACACCGGCTACTGGCGCGAACACCGCGAACGCGCCACCCTGCCCGATCGCCTGGCCGAGCTGCTGACGCTGTGGCGCCATCGCGCGCCGTATCGCCAGGACTTCTTCCGCATCGAGGAGGTGTTCCCCGCCGCCAGCTACCAGTACGTCGCGCACGGCATGGGCTGCGTGCCGGAGCCCACGGCGCGGCTGCGCCATCCGGGCGTCGGCGATGCCGCCGAACCGTATTTCCGCGAGACCGCCCACCTGGCGCGGCGCATGCTCGGCGCCCTGCCCTTGCAACGCCCGCTCCTGGCCCACATCCGCGCGCACGGCCTGCCGCGCGCTTGAACAGGAACCCGCCATGAACCCCGTTCAGCTCGACAACAACACCCATCGCGACCTGCGCATCGTCACCACCCGCGGCGCGGACTGGGGCGACGACCTGATGGCCACGCCCGTCTTCCCGAACGAGTTCCGCGACGTCCAGGCGCACTACCCGATCGTGTTCCAGCAGGCCGACAACGGCCCCGGCATGCAGCCCGTCGCGCTGCTGGGCCTGCGCACCGGCGAGAACCTGTTCCTCGAGCCGCACGGCTGGGACGCCAGCTACATCCCGCTGGCGCTCGAGCGCGGCCCGTTCATGATCGGCCGCGCGGGTCCCGAGCTGACGGTGCACGTCGATCTCGACAGCCCGCGGATCGGCCGCGGCGAGGGCGAGCCCGTCTTCATGCCGCACGGCGCCGCCACCGAGTACCTGGAGCGCATGAACTCGGTGCTCGCGGCGATCCACCAGGGCGTCGAGGCGACCGCGCCCTTCGTCGCCACGCTGCTGCGCCACGAGCTGATCGAATCCTTCGCGCTCGACATCGAGGCCGCCGACGGCTCGCAGAACCGGCTGGCCGGCTTCCACACGATCAACGAGGAGCGCCTCGCGCGGCTCGATGCCGGCGCCGTCGCCGAGCTGCACGCGCAGGGCTGGCTGGTCGCGATCTTCATGGTGGTGGCGTCGACCACGCACTTCCGCGACCTGATCGCGCGCTACAACAAGCGGCTCGCGCGCCACGCTGGATGAACGACATGGCACCCATCCGCGAGCTCGCGGGCGCGCCGGCGGACGCGATGTCCGACGAACGCCTGCGCGACACGCAGCCCTGGGTGCAGCGCGGCCTGGTCGCGCACTGGCCGATGGTGCAGGCCGCGCGCCGCTCCAACGCCGACGCGATGGCCTACCTCAGGAGCACCTGGCGCGGCGCGCCGGTGGGCATGCTGCTCGCGCCGCCGCAGGCGCAGGGCCGCTTCTTCTACGACGACACGCTCACCGGCATGAACTTCCGCCGCGAGAAGGCGCCGCTGGACGTCATCCTCGACGCGCTCGAACGGATGGCCGACGAGCCGCAGGCGCCGTCGCTGTACGTCGGCTCGACCACCGTCGACACCTGCCTGCCGGGCTTCCGCGCCGCCAACGACCTGCCGTTCGGCGAGCGCGACCCGCTGGTCAGCGTCTGGCTCGGCAACCGCAGCCGCATCGCGGCGCACTTCGACCTGCCGGACAACGTGGCCTGCGTCGTGGCCGGGCGGCGCCGCTTCACGCTGTTCCCGCCCGAGCAGCTCGCCAACCTCTACGTCGGCCCGCTGGACGTCACGCCCGCCGGCCAGGCCGTCAGCCTCGTCGACTTCGCGGCGCCCGACCTGGAGCGCTTCCCGCGCTTCGCCGAGGCCCTGAAGCACGCGCAGGCCGTCGAGCTCGAGCCCGGCGACGCGGTGTTCATCCCCAGCATGTGGTGGCACCACGTCGAATCGCTGTCGCCCTTCAACGTGCTGATCAACTACTGGTGGCGCCAGTCGCCCGACTGGATGGACTCGCCGATCGGCGCGCTGATGGCCGCGCTGCTGACGATGCGCGACCTGCCGCCCGCCCAGCGCGAGATCTGGCGCGACGTGTTCGACCATTACGTCTTCCGGGCCGACGACGCCACCGCCGCCCACATCCCGCCGCACGCGCGCAGTGCGCTCGCCCCGCTCACCGAGAGCGGCGCGCGCCACCTGCGCCAGGCGCTGCTCAACCGCTTCAAACGCTGAGGTCCGCATGACCGCACAAGCCACCGATCGCTCGCGCCAGCCCGTGCGCCGCGTCGTCATCGCCGGCGGCGGCACCGCCGGCTGGATGACAGCCGCGTGCCTGTCCAAGACGCTGGGCCAGGGCCTGGCCATCACGCTGGTCGAGTCCGACGAGATCGGCACCGTCGGCGTCGGCGAGGCCACGATCCCGACGCTGCTGACCTTCCACGAGCTGTGCGGCATCAACGAGCAGGAGTTCATGGCCGAGACGCAGGCCGTGTTCAAGCTGGGCATCCACTTCGAAGGCTGGCGCGACGTCGGCGAGGACTACTTCCACAGCTTCGGGATGACCGGCCAGGACCACTGGACGGCCGGCTTCCAGCACTTCTGGCTCAAGGGGCGCGAGCGCAGGCTGGCGCGCCGCTACGGCGAGTACTGCCTCGAGCTGCGCGCCGCGGAACAGAACCGGTTCGCGCACCTGCCGCGCGCGGGCCTGAACTACGCCTTCCACCTCGACGCCACGATCTACGCGAAATACCTGCGCAAGCTCGGCGAGCGCCAGGGCGTGCGCCGCGTCGAGGGCAAGATCGCCCAGGTGCTGCGCCATCCCGACGGCGACATCGCCGCGCTGCGGCTGGGCGACGGCGCGCTGCTCGAGGCCGACCTGTTCGTCGACTGCACCGGCATGCGCTCGCTGCTGCTGGGCCAGACGTTGGGCGTGCCGCTGCAGGACTGGAGCCGGTGGCTGCCGTGCGACCGCGCCGTGGCGCTGCAGACCGCGTCGGTGCGCGCGCCGGTGCCCTACGTCCGCTCGATCGCGCATCCGTTCGGCTGGCAGTGGCAGATCCCGCTGCAGCACCGCGTGGGCAACGGCATGGTCTACAGCAGCCGGCATGTCGGCGACGACGAGGCGCTGGCCGCGCTGAAGGCGGGCATCCAGGGCGAGGTGCTCACCAAGCCGCGCGTGATCCCGTTCAAGCCCTGCCAGCGCGAAGTCACCTGGGAACGCAACTGCGTGGCCATCGGCCTGTCCAGTGGCTTCCTCGAGCCGCTGGAATCGACCAGCATCCACCTGATCCAGCGCGGCATCATCCGGCTGCTGCAGTGCTTCCCGAACCTGGGCGTGCGCCAGGCCGACGTCGACGAATACAACCGCCAGACGCGCGACGAGATGGAGCACATCCGCGACTTCATCATCCTGCACTACAAGGTCACGAACCGCAGCGACAGCGCGTTCTGGAACCAGGTGCGCACGATGGATGTTCCCGCGTCGCTGCAGCACCGCATCGACCTGTTCCGCGAGAGCGGCCGCGTGTTCCGCGCGCCCAACGAGCTGTTCGCCGAGAACTCGTGGATCCAGGTGATGCTGGGCCAGGGCATCATGCCGAAGTCGCACCACCAGACCGCCGACCTGATGGGCGATGAAGAGCTGAGAGGCTTCCTCGGCGGGATCAAAGGCCGCATCGACCGCACCGTGGTGCAGCTGCCGACCCA
>DASQCX010000596.1:0-8260 GCA_035634455.1 Burkholderiaceae bacterium | reverse complement strand
AGTCGCTCACGGAGCGGGCCGTTCGCGGGCCTTGCCCGAGCGCTCGCCGTCATGCGCGCCGATGACGCGGCCGGACGCTACACGCCCCGGCATCCCTCGCGCATCTTCTCCACGGCGAGCTTCTCGACCTGCGCATCGGCCCGCGCCGCGCCTGCCGGAACTCGCGCGATGAGGTTGCCGCAAGCACCGTTTCGAAGGCCCTTCGCTCGATCTCGCGGCCCGTCTTCCCGGTCCGCAACCTGGTTCGACAACGTCACGTCGAAGCGTTGGGGCCCTGCCCGCAAGCACTCGCCAGTGCCAGTGCGAGCCTTCTGATCGATGTGGAAATCGCAATGCAGCACGTCTCCGCCCGAGCCGACGAGAAGGGCCCCGGTGTTGCCATTGGAGGGATCGAACCTCCCGCTGAAGAAGACGTGGTTGATCTCGATGGACACCGTCATGGCCCCTTCCTGGTCCGGCACGACCGCGCCGACGTACCGGTCACCGGTGGATCGATTCAGCAGTACCAGGCGAGCGGGCTGCGGGCTGGCGCACCCGATCAGGGTCGCGGTGAGTGCACACAGTATCGGTGCGGTTGATTTCATGAAGCCCTCGTTCGCCGTAGCTGTCGTCAGAGATGCGGCACAAGATATCGGGCGTCCATGTCACTCCGCTGCAGCCGCCGACGATCAGTTCGAACTGCATCGACGCAGCGTGACGGACTGCCGCCATTCGAGACAACGCAGCAACAGCGCGGCTGCAGCGCGAGATCGGTCGCACGCAGCGCAAGGGCGACGGCGTACGCGCGCGCCGGCTGGTCGCGCGGACCCGCTCCTGCCCGTGTCCGCGGACTCGGCGGCCGTGCCTGACCTCATGCGCTCTTGCCGGCACAAAGAAAAAGCGCCAAGTCGTTGATCGACTTGGCGCTTTGTCTGCATACGAGCGTATGCGTTCGGGGAAGTGGTGGAGCCGGGGGGAATTGAACCCCCGTCCGCAAGCCATCGCCGGACAGTTCTACATGCGTAGTTCTCTGGTTTGGATCTCGCACCGCCGGTCGCGCAGGAACACGCTACCGGAGGCGCCAGCTACTTGATCTCGCCTCCTGCCGAGTAGCCCGACAGAAGACCAGCCAATGTGAATGACCTCTCAGCTCAGGATCTTGCGATCGAGTGCCCGGCCCATCGGCCAACCGTTGAGAGGCTCACGGGTATTAAGCCGCGAGAGCGTACGAAGAGTCGTTCGCAGTTACTTTGTTTCCAGTGGATTTACGAGCGAACTGGTGCTCGGCATGCCCTGCGCCGGATCCGTACCCACGTCGAAACCTGGTCGGCCCCAGAGACTGTCATTTTAGGGCAAACGGCAAGCTTTCAAGCCGATGGCGCGAAGACGACGCATCGTCGGCCCGAAAAGGACGCTGCGCCCGCCACGCGCGACGCCCGTCAGCGCGCGCGCCCGCGCAGCCATTCCAGCAGTTGCGACGGCGCGTCGAGCAGGGCATCCGCCCCCCAGTCGTGCACCGGCTCGCCCAGGCCGAGGTAGCCCCAGGTGGCGGCCAGCATGGGCATGCCGGCCGCGCGCGCCGCCTGGGCGTCGCGCAGGTCGTCGCCGACATAGGCGACGCTCCCGGGCGCCAGCCCCAGTGCGCGCGCCGCGTGCAGCAGCGGCTCGGGATGCGGCTTGGCGTGCGGCGTCGTGTCGCCGCAGACGACCACGCCGGCACGCTGCGCCAGCCCGAGGCCGGCGACGATGGGCGCCGTGAAGCGCGTGGCCTTGTTCGTGACGATGCCCCACGCGATGCCGGCCGCGTCGAGCGCCGACAGCAGTTCCGGCACGCCGTCGAACGGCTGCGTGCGCTCGAGCAGGCCGGCCTCGTAGTGCGCCAGGAACGCGTCGCGCAGCGCTTCGAAGCGCGCCTCGCCGGGCGCCACGCCGAAGGCCACGCCCACCATGCCGCGCGCGCCGGAGCCCACCATCGGGCGCAGCTGGTCCAGCGGCAGCGGCTCCAGGCCGTGGTCGGCGCGCAGCCGGTTGGCGGCGCCGGCCAGGTCGGGGGCGCTGTCGATCAGCGTGCCGTCGAGATCGAACAGCAGGCCGCGGATAGTCGGCGTCGGGTGCGCGCTCACGGATTCGCGGCCGGCCGCCGGCACGCCACCATGTAGTTGACGGAGGTGTCGCCCGACAGCCAGTAGCGCTGCGTCAGCGGGTTGTACTCGAGGCCGGCCAATTCCAGCGTCTCCAGGCCCGCCGCGCGCGTGAAGCCGGCCAGTTCGCTCGGACGGATGAACTTGGCGTACTCGTGCGTGCCCTTGGGCAGCAGCTTGAGCACGTGCTCCGCGCCGACGATCGCGAACAGGAAGGCCTTCGCGTTGCGGTTGAGCGTGCTGAAGAACACCATGCCGCCCGGCTTGACCAGGCGCGCGCAGGCCGCGACCACGGACGCCGGGTCGGGCACGTGCTCCAGCATCTCCATGCAGGTGACCGTGTCGAAGCTGGCGGGCCGCTCCGCGGCCAGCGCCTCGACCGCGACCTCGCGGTACTCGAGGCCGCTGACGCCGGACTCCATCGCATGCAGCTTGGCGACCTTGAGCGGCTTGACCGACAGGTCGATGCCCAGCACGCTGGCGCCGCGCTGCGCCATCGATTCGGCCAGGATGCCGCCGCCGCAGCCGACGTCGAGCACGGCCTTGCCGCGCAGCGGCGCGCGCTGGGCGATCCAGTCCAGGCGCAGCGGGTTGATGCGGTGCAGCGGCTTGAAGTCGCCTTCGGTGTCCCACCATTTGTGGGCGAGTTCACCGAATTTCTCGAGTTCCTGCGGGTCGGCGTTTGTCATGGATCGAATGCTAGCGCCTCGTCGGCGCAACTCCGGCGAATAACCGGAGCCGGAAAAGAAAAGACCCGCCGAGGCGGGTCCTGGAATCTCGCGGATCGCGCGAAGCCGGGGCTTCGCGGCGACCCGGCGGATTACTTGCCGGTGGCGCGGGTGCCGACCACTTCGATTTCCACGCGGCGGTTCTTCGCGCGGCCTTCGGCGGTCTTGTTGTCGGCGACCGGCTGGCGCTTGCCCTTGCCTTCCGTGTAGACGCGGTTGGCTTCGACGCCCTTGCCGGTCAGGTAGGTCTTGATCGACTCGGCACGCTTGACCGACAGCTTGTCGTTGTAGGCGTCGCCACCGATGCTGTCGGTGTGGCCGACGGCGATGATCACTTCGAGGTTGATGTCCTTGGTCTTGCTGACCAGGTCGTCCAGCTTCGTCTTGGCTTCCTGCTTCAGGTCGGCCTTGTTGAAGTCGAAGAACGCGTCGGCGGCGTAGGTGACCTTCTCGCTCGACGGAACCGGTGCGATGGCGGCCGGGGCGGCGGGCGCCGGGGCGGGCGCCGGCGCCGGCTCGGGGGCCGGAGCGGGCGCGGGCGCGGGGGCCGGAGCGGGCGCGGCGACGGGCTTGAGCGCGCCGTCGCATTCGGCCACGGCGGTCGCCGGGGTCCAGAAGTTGTCACGCCAGCAGTATTCGCGCGTGCCGTTCTTCCAGACGTTGCCGTCCACGTTGCGCCAGTTGTCGATGCGGCCCGGGGCGGTCGTCGCTTGCGCGAAGACGCTGGACATCGGAGCAACAACCGCGACGGCGGCGACAAGCATCGCGACCTTGTTCAATTTCTTCATGATTCTCCTCTCGAGGAAAGCCGCAGTTGCCTGCGATACGTCCAAATCGGATCTGGGTAACGTTGGTGCACACCCACCCGGCAGCGCGCACCAGCCACAAAAATCATTGTGCCATCGGCATATGACAGGGGCCTCATTTTGATAATTGGCCCTCGAATGCGCCTCTCGAGTGTTGTGCGCCAGCGACACGACCCGAACCCGTAGAATCCCATGTTCCGCCTGCGCCGGGATTCACCCGGGAACACGGTGCGCGCGTCTGTAGGCCATGACCCAATTTGCCAAGGAAACCCTGCCCATCAGCCTCGAAGAGGAGATGCGGCGCTCGTATCTTGACTACGCGATGAGCGTGATCGTGGGTCGGGCCCTGCCCGACGCGCGCGACGGCCTGAAGCCCGTCCACCGCCGCTGCCTGTTCGCGATGCACGAGCAGAACAACGACTGGAACCGCCCGTTCAAGAAGTCGGCCCGCATCGTCGGCGACGTGATGGGTAAGTACCACCCGCACGGCGATTCGGCGATCTACGAGACCATCGTGCGCATGGCCCAGCCGTTCTCGCTGCGCCACATGCTGGTCGACGGCCAGGGCAACTTCGGCTCGGTCGACGGCGACAACGCCGCGGCGATGCGCTACACGGAAATCCGCCTGGCCAAGATCGCCCACGAGATGCTGGCCGACATCGACAAGGAGACGGTCGACTTCGGCCCGAACTACGACGGCAGCGAGCAGGAACCGCTGGTGCTGCCCACGCGCCTGCCCAACCTGCTGATCAACGGCGGCACCGGCATCGCGGTGGGCATGGCCACCAACATCCCGCCGCACAACCTGAACGAGGTGGTCGACGGCTGCCTGCACCTGCTGCGCAATCCGCAGGCCTCGCTCGAGGAGCTGATGGAGATCATCCCGGCGCCCGACTTCCCCACCGGCGGCATCATCTACGGCGTCAACGGCGTGCGCGAGGGCTATCGCACGGGCCGCGGCAAGGTGGTCATGCGCGCCAAGGTGCACTTCGAGGACATCGACCGCGGCCAGCGCCAGTCGATCATCGTCGACGAGATCCCCTACCAGGTGAACAAGAAGACGCTGCTGGAACGCATCGCCGAACTGGTTCACGAGAAGAAGATCGAGGGCATCAGCCACATCCAGGACGAGTCCGACAAGTCGGGCATGCGCATCGTCATCGACCTCAAGCGCGGCGAGGTGCCCGAGGTCGTGCTGAACAACCTGTACAAGCAGACGCAGCTGCAGGATTCGTTCGGCATGAACATGGTGGCGCTGGTCGACGGCCAGCCCAAGGTGTGCAACCTCAAGCTGCTGATCTCGATCTTCCTGGAGCACCGCCGCGAAGTGGTGACGCGCCGCACGGTCTACGAACTGCGCAAGGCGCGCGACCGCGGCCACGTGCTGGAAGGCCTGGCCGTCGCGCTGGCCAACATCGACGACTTCATTGCGCTGATCAAGGAGTCGCCGACGCCGCCGGTGGCCAAGACGGCGCTGATGGCGCGCGGCTGGGACTCGTCGCTGGTGCGCGAGATGCTGCAGCGCGCGGGCCAGGACTCGCCGGCGGGCGCGGGCGCGTTCCGCCCCGAGGGCCTGCCCGACCACTACGGCCTGCAGGGCGACGGCATGTACCGCCTGTCGGAGACGCAGGCGCAGGAAATCCTGCAGATGCGCCTGCAGCGCCTGACCGGCCTGGAGCAGGACAAGATCGTCGGCGAGTACAAGGACGTGATGGCCGAGATCGCCGACCTGCTCGACATCCTGGCCAAGAAGGAACGCGTCACCACCATCATCGGCGACGAGCTGCTCGCGCTGAAGGCGGAGTTCGGCACGACCAAGCTGGCCGTGCGCCGCAGCCACATCGAGCACAACGTGCAGGAACTCGGCACCGAGGACCTGATCACGCCCACCGACATGGTGGTCACTCTGAGCCACACCGGCTACTTCAAGAGCCAGCCGCTGGCCGAATACCGCGCGCAGCGCCGCGGCGGCCGCGGCAAGCAGGCCACGCAGACCAAGGACGACGACTGGGTCGACCAGCTGTTCATCGCGAACACGCACGACTGGATCCTGTGCTTCTCCGACGCCGGCCGCGTCTACTGGCTCAAGGTGTGGGAAGTGCCGCAGGGCGGGCGCGCGTCGCGCGGCAAGCCCATCGTCAACATGTTCCCGCTGCAGAAGGACGAGAAGATCACCGTGGTGCTGCCGCTCACGGGCGAGTTCCGTTCGTTCCCGTCGGACCACTTCATCTTCATGGCCACCTCGCTGGGCACGGTCAAGAAGACGCCGCTGGACGAGTTCAGCAACCCGCGCAAGGCCGGCATCATCGCGGTCAACCTCGACGACGGCGACCACCTGATCGGCGCCGCGCTGACCGACGGCCGCCACGACGTGATGCTGTTCTCCGACGGCGGCAAGGCCGTGCGCTTCGACGAGGCCGACGTGACGCCGCACGGGCGCCAGTCGCGCGGCGTCAAGGGCATGACGCTCGAGGCCGGCCAGTCGGTCATCGCGATGCTGGTGGCCGAGGACGAGACGCAGAGCGTGCTCACCGCCACCGAGAACGGCTTCGGCAAGCGCACGTCCATCGTCGAATACACGCGCCACGGCCGCGGCACCAAGGGCATGATCGCGATCCAGCAGAGCGAGCGCAACGGCAAGGTCGTCGCGGCCACGCTGGTGCGTCCCAACGACGAGATCATGCTGATCACCGACAAGGGCGTGCTCGTGCGCACGCGCGTGAGCGAGGTGCGCGAGCTCGGGCGCGCGACGCAGGGCGTCACGCTGATCTCGCTGGACGACGGCGCCAAGCTGTCGGGCCTGCAGCGCATCGTCGAGAACGACGCCAACGTCGAGAACGGTGGCGACGGCTCGGAAGGCGATGCGCCGGCCGAGGGTGGCAACGACACGGCGGCCTGACGCGATGGCAGACCAGACGCGCCCCTGGAACTTCGCGCCCGGCCCCGCCGCGATCCCCGAGGCGGTGCTGCGCGAGGCGGCCGCCGAGATGCTGGACTGGCACGGCTGCGGCGTCGGCGTGATGGAGATGAGCCATCGCGGCAAGGAGTTCATGCAGATCGCGGCCGAGGCGCAGGCCGACCTGCGCGAGCTGCTGGCCGTGCCGCCGCACTTCCGCATCCTGTTCATGCAGGGCGGCGGGCTGGGCGAGAACGCCATCGTGCCGATGAACCTGTCGCGCGGCGGACAGGTCGATTTCGTGCAGACGGGCGGCTGGTCGAGGAAATCCATCGCCGAGGCGCGCCGCTACGCCGACGTCGCGATCGCCGCGAGCAACGCGGGCAGCCCCGACAGCGCGATCCCCGATCCGTCCTCGTGGAAGATCCGCCCCGGCGCGTCCTACGTGCACATCTGCAGCAACGAGACGGTCGACGGCATCGAGTTCCACGCCCTGCCCGACCTGAAGGCGCTGGGCAGCGACGCGCCGCTGGTGATCGACTGCTCGTCGCACATCCTCTCGCGCGCCATCGACTGGTCGCGCGTGGGCCTGGCCTTCGCCGGCGCGCAGAAGAACGTCGGCCCGGCCGGCCTGACCATGGTCATCGTGCGCGAGGACCTGCTGGGCCACGCGCTGCCGGTCACGCCCTCGGTGTTCGACTACAAGGTCGTCGCCGACAACGACTCGATGTTCAACACGCCGCCGACCTGGGCGATCTACGTCGCCGGCCTGACCTTCAAGTGGATCAAGGCGCAGGGCGGCGTCGCGGCCATGGATGCGGCCGCGGCCGAGAAGTCGGCCATGCTCTACGCCGCGCTGGACGCCAGCGAGCTCTACGTCAACCGCGTCGCGCCGGGCTCGCGTTCGCGCATGAACGTGCCGTTCTGGCTGCGCGACGAGTCGCTGAACGACGCCTTCCTCGCCGGCGCGAAGGAGCGCGGCCTGCTGGCGCTCAAGGGCCACAAGAGCGTGGGCGGCATGCGCGCCTCGATCTACAACGCCATGCCCGTCGAAGGCGTGCAGGCGCTGGTGTCCTGGCTGAACGAATTCGCACAACGCCATGGCTGAGAACGACGCCCCCAACCCGGAACTGCTCGCGCTGCGCGTGCAGATCGACGCCCTCGACCGCGAGTTGCTGGACGCGCTGAACCGGCGCGCGAAGCTGGCGCAGACGGTGGGCGAGGTCAAGAAACGCGAGGGCTCGGTGGCGTTCCGCCCCGAGCGCGAGGCGCAGGTCATCGACGGCCTGAAGTCGGTCAACCCCGGCCCGCTCAAGACCGAGAGCGTGGCGCCGATCTGGCGCGAGATCATGTCGGCCTGCCGCGCACTGGAGACGCCCACGCGCGTGGCCTACCTCGGCCCGGCCGGCACCTTCAGCGAGGAGGCCGCGCTCGGCTACTTCGGCTCGTCCATCGTGCGCGTGCCGTGCGCCAGCGTCGACGAGGTCTTCCGCGTCACCACCGCCGGCGCGGCCGACTTCGGCGTCGTGCCGGTCGAGAACTCCACCGAGGGCATGGTCGCGCGCTCGCTCGACCAGTTCCTCACGACGCCGCTGTTCATCATCGGCGAGACCAGCCTGTTCGTGCGCCAGAACCTGCTGCGCAAGGTCAACGAGATCGCCGGCATCGCCGCCGTCTGCGCGCACCCGCAGGCGCTCGCGCAGTGCCACG
>DASQCX010000595.1:0-1588 GCA_035634455.1 Burkholderiaceae bacterium | reverse complement strand
TGACGCGCCGAAACACAAGGGGATCAGCTGGCTCATCGTGCCGATGACGACGCCCGGCATCACCGTTCGCCCGATCCGCACCATCGCGGGGCCGTCGGAGTTCTGCGAGGTGTTCTACGACGACGTGCGCGTCCCGGTCGGCAACCGCGTCGGCGGCGAGGACGACGGCTGGCGCGTCGCCATGGTCACGTTCGCCTTCGAGCGGGGCACCGGCTTCGTCGGGGAGATCATGGAGGGCATGCGCCTGTGCCGGCAGATCGCGCACATCGCGCAGCGGCTGCCGCGCGGGAAGGGCACGGCGTGGGACGACGTCGAGCTGCGCCGGGACCTGGGCCGGGCGGCGGCGTCGATCGACGCGTGCTGGTCGCTGACTGCGTGGATCGTGTCGGAGGCCGCCCGCGGCGGTACCGCCGGCGTCGGCGCGTCCGTGCTCAAGTTGCGCGTGGGAGAGGCCTTCCAGGAGCTGGCCGAGGTCGGCATGCGCGTCCTCGGGCGCAGCGCGCTCGCGTTTGACCACTTCGACGACGTCGACGGCGTCTCGTCGGCGCGCGTCATCGCCGAGTACCTGCGCGGGTTCGGCCTCACCATCGGCGGCGGCACCTCGCAGATCCAGCGCAACATCATCGCCGAGCGCGTGCTCGGACTGCCGAAGGAGGCGCCGTGGACTTCCAGCTGACGGCGCTCCAGGAGGAGCTGCGTGACACCACGCGCAAGCTGTGCGCCGGTCGCTTCCCGGTCGCCGCCTCACGCGCCGCCGGGGGACGGGTCGATGCCGGCAGCTGGGCCGAGCTGGCCGACGCCGGCGTGTTCGACCTCCGCCGGCCCGAGGAGAGCGGCGGCCTGGGTCTGGGCACGACCGACGCCGCCGTGGTGTTCGACGAGCTCGGCCGCGGCCTGGTGCCGGGCCCGCTGGTGTGGACGCACCTCGCCGCCGGGCTCCTGCCCGCCGGAACGGTCGGTGGCATCGAGCGTCCCGCCGGCGCCGAGCCCGTGCTTGTCGAGTACCTGGGCGACCTCGACGCCCTCGTCGTCCTCGATGCCGAGGGTGTGTGGGCCGTCGATCCGCACCCGCTGGCGGCGCACCCGCTGGCGCCGCTCGACCCCCTCACGCCGGTGTGGACCGTCGCCGAGCTGCCGACCGGGGACCGCGTCGGCTCGGCCGACGACGCGTCCCGCTGGCGCCTGGAGGGGGCGGCCCTGACCGCCGCGCTGCTCGCCGGGGTGGCGGCCGGCGCGTGCGAGCTGACCGTCGCCTACGCCAGGGAGCGCCGGCAGTTCGGCCGGCCGGTCGGCTCGTTCCAGGCGGTCAAGCACGCCCTGGCCGACATGCTCGTGCGCGCCGAGATGGCGCGCGTCCAGGCCTATGCTGCCGCCGCCCACGTCGACGAGCCCGACGTCGCCGACACCGTGCGCGCCGTGGCCGCGGCCAAGCTGGTCGCCGGCGACGCCGCGCTGCAGAACGGCAAGGCGGCCATCCAGCTGCACGGCGGCATGGGCATGACGTGGGAGGTCGACGCCCACCTCTACCTCAAGCGGGCCTGGGTGCTCGACGCGTCGTTCGGTTCCGCCGACGCACAGGCGGAGGCGG
>DASQCX010000594.1:0-1710 GCA_035634455.1 Burkholderiaceae bacterium | reverse complement strand
CCGCGCGAGGGCCTCGGCCAAGCGCGAGCGCACCGGGTCGCGCGCCTGCGCGTCACGCACGTCCGCGGACGCGAGCGCGGCGGCGTCGGCGGACGACGGCATCTCAGGCATGCGCGCCGCTCGCCGCGCTGGCCGCACTACCGGCGGCGTTGGCACGCGCCGGTCGCGGCGTGGGCGCCATCTCCACGCGGCGGTTCCGCGCGCGCCCCTCGGCCCCGGCGTTGTCGGCCACCGGCTGCTCGGAACCGAAGGCGGCGGCGAAGATGTCCGACGACGGGACGCCGGCCTCGATCAGCGCGCGCGTCACGGTCAGCGAGCGCTGCGCCGACAGCTCCCAGTTGTCGGCGAACTGGTGGTTGCCGCCGCGCACCTGGCGGTCGTCGGTGAAGCCGCTGACCATCAGGATCTCGTCGCGCGCCTTCAGGTAGGTCGTGACGGGCCCGGCGAGCTGCCTGAGCAGAGCGAGGCCCTCGGGTTGGAGCTCGGCGGAGTTGAACGCGAACAGCACGCTGCCGTTGATGTCGATGCGGCCGTGGTCGATCGTGACGCGGCCCGCGGCCAGCGGCACGGCCAGCGCGCGCTCGAGCGCGGCGCGGCGCTGTTCCTCGAGCTGGTGCTGGCGGATCTCGTCCTGCAGCCGCGTCACCAGCTCCAGCTGCGACGCGAGCGCGAACAGCAGGATCAGCACGAACGCGCCCAGCAGGCCCGACATCAGGTCGCCGAACACGGCCCACACGGGCGCCGCGGCGTCGGCGCCGTCGACATCGATCTCTTCGACGATCATCGGACGCGCCTCCGCGCTGCGCGCCGCGGTGTTCGCGCTTCGAAGCGGCCGTGCGCGCTCACGCGGCCGCCTCCGCGGCACGCCGTCCGGCCAGGCGCTGCAGCTCCTCGATGATCTGCTTCTGCGACAGGATGCTGAGGTCGATCACCTCGCGCGCCTGCGCCACGTAGTACGCGAGCTGCTCGTCGCTGCGCTCCATCTGCGCGCCGAGGGCGGCGTCGATGCGCTCCAGGTGCGTGCCCAGGCGATCGCCCGACTCCGTGAAGCGCTGCACCGCGACGCCGAAGGCCTCGCCCAGGCTCGCCACTTCCGCGGCGCTGCCCGTGACCTGCGCCGCCACGCCCACCAGCCTGCCCGCCTCCTCCTGCACCTGCGCGTGGAAGCGCTCGCCGACGCGCTCCAGCACCTCGGCCGACGACGTCACCAGCGCGTCGATCGCGCCGCGCTGCTCGCCGGCGGCGCGGTTGACGCCGTCCAGCAGCGTGCCCAGCGTCTCGAGGATGCGGGCGCGCTCGTCGAGCATCGTGTTGTCGCGCGCCATGCTGTCGGCCAGCTTCTGGCGCAGCTCGGAGATGACCTCGGCCGCCGCGCGCGGCGCCTCGGAGGCGGCCTGCACCAGGCGGCCGATCTCGGCGATCGTGGCGCGGGCCTGCGTCTCGGCCTGCTGCGTGATGTCGCGTGCGGTGCGCTCCATCGTCTCGACCACGCGCTGCTGCTGCTCGAGCGACTGTGCACCGGCCTGCTGCCACTGCGCCTGCAGCGACGCGGCCATCGCCTCCAGCGACTGCGCCATCGCGTCCACGCGCTGCTGGTCGCGCGCGGCCGACGAGGACTGCAGCTCGGCATGCGCCGCCTGCACCGTGCGCAGAAGCGACGCGGAATGCTGCTCGAAGGTGGCGGCCGCGGTCGACAGCGATCGCTGCGTG
>DASQCX010000593.1:0-7790 GCA_035634455.1 Burkholderiaceae bacterium | reverse complement strand
GTCCCCACGTACGGGGCGTTGCGGCGGCTCCCTGCGGCTCGCACAATCGTCCGTGCCCTCGCGAAAACCCGCCGTCCAACCAGGGAGCCCGTGCTTGTCCAGCGATCCGGCCACCTCCACCGCCGCCCTCGAGGCCCAGTTGCTGGTCGATACATTCAGGGGTATCGACCTCGGCGCCGTCTGGCTGGACGAGGACGCGCGCGTCGTGCTCGCCAACGACGACTTCGCCGGCTGGGTCGGCCGCGGCGCCGCCGAGCTGGCCGGGCGGCCGCTGGCCGGGCTGGTCGAGGATCTGACGGCCGCGCGCTGGGACGAGATCGTCCGGGCCGCCGACGGCATCGGCGCGCCGCCGCGGCTCACTCTGGCCGCGCCGGGCGCGTCGCCGCGCGTGCTGGAGGTGCGCGCGCAACACGTGGCCCACGCCGGGCGCGCGCTGGTCGCTCTGCTGCTGATCCCGATCGCCGACCGCGTCGAGGCCGAAGCGATCGACGGCCTGCAGCGCGAGGTGCTGGAGTCGGTCGCGCTCGGCCGCCCGCTGCGCTCGGTGCTGGACCTGCTGTGCCGCCGCGTCGAGGCGCTCGCGCCCGACGTCGCGTGCTCGGTGCTGGTGGTGGAGAAGAACGGCACGGTCACGCCGATCGCCGGCCCCAGCCTGCCACCGGGCTACGTCGACGCGCTGCACGGCGCGCCGATCGGCCCGCGCGCGGGCTCGTGCGGCACCGCGGCGTGGCGGCGCGAGGCGGTGGAGGTCACCGACATCGCCGCCGACCCGCTGTGGGCCGACTACCGCGCGTTGCTGCCGATGCTGGACAAGGCGGCGTGCTGGTCCACGCCCGTCATCGCGGGCAGCGGCGAGGTCGTCGCCACCTTCGCGCTGTACTACAACCGGCCCGGCGCCGCGCCGCCGTTCGACCGCCGCATGGTCGAGGCCTGCGTGCCGCTGTGCCGCGTGGCGCTGCAGCACGAGGCCAACCGCACGGAGATCGAGCGCCTCGCGTACTTCGACCCGCTGACCGGCCTGCCCAACCGGCGCCTGTTCAGCGACCGTGCGCGCCAGACGCTGCAGATGGCGGTTCGGGTGCAGGCGCCGGGCGCGCTGCTGCTGTTCGACATCGACCGCTTCAAGACCACCAACGATTCGCTGGGGCACGCCGCCGGCGACGAGGTCCTGCGCGCGACCGCCAAGCGCCTGCAGGCCGAGATCGGCGACAGCGCCACCGTCGCGCGCCTGGGCGGCGACGAATTCGCGGCGCTGCTGCCGCGCTGCAGCCCGGTCGAGGCGATGCAGGCGGCCGAGCGGCTGCGCCGCGCGCTGGCGGCGCCGCTGCGCATCGCGGGCATGCAGATCGAGGTGTCGGCCAGCATCGGCATCGCGCTGTTCCCGCAGGACGGCGCCGAGCTGGAGCGGCTTGTGAAGAACGCCGAGATGGCGATGTACGAGGTCAAGCGCGGCGGGCGCGGCGCGTCGCGCTTCTTCACCAGCATGATGAACGACGTGGTCGCGCAGCGCATGCAGATGGAGAGCGCGCTGCGCCAGGCGCTGGCCGCGGGCGGGCTCGCGCTGCACTACCAGCCCAAGATGCACCTGGACGGCAGCGGTTGCGCGGGCGTCGAGGCGCTGGCGCGCTGGCACGATCCGCAGTTGGGCGACGTCCCGCCCGACCGCTTCATCGCGCTGGCCGAGGAATGCGGCCTGATCGGCGCCATCGACGCCTGGGTGCTGGAGACCGCGTGCGCGCAGCTCGCCGCCTGGCAGCGTGCCGACGTGCCGGTGCCCGGCATCGCGGTCAACGTCTCGCCGTTGCGCTTCCATTCCGACGACGTGCCCGCGCACGTCAGGCGCCTGCTGCTGCTGCACGGCCTGAAGCCCGGCGCGCTGATGCTGGAGGTCACCGAGCGCGTGATGCTGGGCGACGACGAGCGCACCCGCGTCGACCTGCGCACGCTGCACGAGATGGGGGTGCGGCTGTCGGTGGACGACTTCGGCACCGGCTACTCCAGCCTGGGCTACCTCAAGCGCCTGCCGGTCAGCGAGCTCAAGCTGGACAAGAGCTTCGTGTGCGACCTCGAGCGCGAGGCCAGCGACCGCGCGCTGGCCGGCGCAGTGATCGGCATCGGCCAGGCGCTGGGCCTGCAGGTGGTGGCCGAGGGCGTGGAGACGCCCGGACAGCGCGAGCTGCTGGTGCGCGCCGGCTGCACGATCGCGCAGGGCTTCCTGTTCACGCGCGCCCTGCCCGCCGACGAGCTGGTCGCCTGGCTGGAGCGCGAACGGGGCGGCTGGTCGCCGCGGCGGCTGACGGCCATCGCCGGCGGCGGCGCACGCGCAGGCTGAAGCAGGCGCGACAGCCGGGTCGGCGATACTCCCGCAGCGCCGCGATCCGGCGTGCCTGCCCCATCCCCATGTCCAACGACTTCTCCTGTCAGCTCGAGAGCCTGCAGCCGCAGTTGCTGCGCTTCGCGCGCACCCAGCTGCGCAACGAGGCCTGGGCCGAGGACGCGGTGTCCGAGACCGTGCTGGCCGCGCTCGAGAAGCCGCAGTCCTTCGCCGGCCTGTCGCAGCTCAAGACCTGGCTGGTGGGCATCCTCAAGCACAAGGTGATCGACCAGCTGCGCCGCCACAGGCGCGAGGCGACGATGCTGACCACCGACGACAACGAGGATCTCGACGACCTGCTGTTCGCGCCCGACGGCCACTGGCGCGAGATGCCGGCCGACTGGGGCAACCCCGACGACGTGCTGCGCCAGCGCCAGTTCTTCGACGTCATGCAGGCCTGCCTCGACCACCTGCCCCCGACGCAGGCCCGCGTCTTCATGATGCGCGAGTGGCTGGAGCTGTCGTCGGACGAGGTGTGTAAGGAACTCGCGATCACCACGACCAACCTGTGGGTGCTGCTGCATCGTGCCCGGCTGCGCCTGCGCGAATGCCTGCAGGCCGGCTGGTTCGACGGCCATCCCGCGACCCTGCCCGCGAAGACGCCCCGATGAGCCTGTTCCACCGCAACTGCCGCGAAGTCACCCGCCTCGTGCTCGAGCGCGAGAACCGGCGCCTCACGCTCGTCGAGCGCATCGCCGTGCGCTTCCACCTGGGCATCTGCGTGATGTGCACGCGCTTCACCGGCCAGGTCCGGCTGATGAACCGCGCGATGGCGCAGTGGCAGCAGTACGTCGAGCGCGACGAGCGCGACGACGCCGCCTGAACGCGCGTCCCGGGCCGAACTGCGGCGCGATCGGCCCGCTATTCCCGGCTTCGGGGACGACCCTCCTCTCTAGGATAGCCTGGCCCCCAGACCTTCCCTGGGAAACGGGTGCGTTCGCGCGCATGAAGCCGATGTCCGATCTCTCGCAGCCTCCCCTGAACGCCACGCCGGAGCTCCGCGCCGCGGATCGCGTCGCGGCCGAGCCGTCGCAATGGGCCATGCCGCCCGCCGCCAACGCGGGCACCGCGTGGCCGCTGGGCAGCAGCGAGCCGTGCGCGATCCTGGGGCTCAACGACAAGAGCTTCAACGCGCGGCTGGCGCACTTCGACGCGTCCACCGGCCTGGCCACCGTCTTCGTGCCGCCGGCGCGCTCGCCGATGCAGCTGCGCTTCGGCCAGTTCCAGCGCCTGACGCTGACCGAGCCCGTGATGCCGTCGACCAACGGCGTCAACGCCGCGCCGGGCTGGGCCGAGCGTCCGCCGGGGGACACCGAGTTCCAGGTCCGGCTCGCCAACGGCCAGTCGCACACGGGGCGCACGATCAGCCACGTCGAGGACGAGCCGGGCCTGTTCCTGTTCCCGCCGGTCGGCGACGCCGGCCTGGTGCAGCGCCACTTCTACCCGCGCAGCGCCTACCGCCGCGTCGACTTCGGGCCGCGCCTGGGCGACGTGCTCGTCAGCAAGCACACGCTGTCACCCCAGCAACTGCAGGAGGCGCTCGCCGAGCAGCAGCGCCTGCGCAACCTGAAGCTGGGCGAGATCCTGGTCGACGTCAGGCTGATCACGACGGCGCAGCTGCAGGTGGCGCTGGAGCTGCAGTCGCGCACGCCGATGCTGCGGCTGGGCGAGGCGCTGATCTCGCTGAAGGTGCTGTCGCCGGAGGATCTGGCGCACGCGTTGCGCAGCCAGGCCCGCAACCGCAACCTGCCGCTGGGCGAGCTGCTGGTCAACCACGGCGTGATCTCGCGTAACGAGCTGCGCGAGGCGCTCGAGCTCAAGCGCTCGCGCCTGCCCGACGACTCGCCGTCGCCCGTGGCGGAGCCGCCGGAGTTCGAGAGCACGGCCTCGATGCCGCTGCTGGACCTGCCCGAGCCCCCGCAGGCCGGCGCGCCGTCGGCGGCAGCTCCCGCGTCGGCGCCCCGCCCCGGCGACGTGCTGCGCAGCGATCTCGTGACCACGCCCGCGCAGCTGCACGCCGCGATCGACGCGCAGAGCCGCATGCCCATGGTGCGCATCGGCGAGGCGCTGATCGCGCTCGGCTACATCAGCGAGACGCAGCTCGCCGAGGCGCTCGCCAGCCAGGGCAAGGACCGCAAGGTGCCGCTGGGCGAGCTGCTGGTCACGCAGGGCCTGATCACGCGGGCCAACCTGCAGAACGCGCTGGCGCGCAAGATGGGCTATCCGCAGGTCGACGTGCAGGCGTTCCCGATCGACGTCGAGGCGCTGCGCAAGCTGCCGGTGGCCGCCGCGCTGCGGCTGGAGATGCTGCCGCTGGGCCTGATGAACGGCAAGGTGGTCGTCGCCACCGAGGATCCGTCGCGCCGCGACCGCATCGACGAGGCCGAGTTCCTGACGCAGTCCAAGGTCGTGCCGGTGCTGCCCGCGGCCAGCAATCTCGCGGACATGATCCCGACGCTGTACTCGCGCGGCGGCCTCGACGAGATGACGCTGGAATTCAACATGCCGGCGACGGAGAACCTGGGCACCGACACGCTGCTGGCCGCGCTGGAGCTGCCGTCCGACGCGACCGCCGGCCTGCCGATCGACGACAGCGAGGGCGCGGTCGAGCAGTCCGACAGCTCGCTGGTGCGGCTGATCAACTCGATGATCGTCGAGGCGCACACGCAGGGCGTGTCCGACATCCACATCGAGACGCGCCCCGGCCGCGAGAAGGTGCGCGTGCGCTTCCGCGTCGACGGCCTGCTGCGGCCCTACCTCGAGCTGCCGCACACCTACCGCTCGGCGCTGGTCGCGCGCCTGAAGATCATGTGCGACCTCGACATCTCCGAGCGTCGCCGCCCGCAGGACGGCAAGATCAACTTCGCGCGCTTCGTGCCGCAGTGCCCGATCGAGCTGCGCGTCGCGACGATCCCCACGACCAACGGCCTGGAGGACGCGGTGCTGCGCATCCTGGCCTCGGCCAAGCCGCTGCCGCTCGATTCGCTGGGCCTGTCGCCGCACAACCTGACGCACCTGAAGCGCGCCGTCGAGCGCCCCTACGGCATGGTGCTGTGCGTGGGCCCGACGGGCTCCGGCAAGACGACCACGCTGCACTCGGCGCTGAAGTTCATCAACACGCCCGAGCGCAAGATCTGGACGGCCGAGGATCCGGTCGAGATCACGCAGGCCGGCCTGCGCCAGGTGCAGGTCAACCCGAAGATCGACTGGACCTTCGCCAAGGCGCTGCGCGCGTTCCTGCGCGCCGATCCGGACGTGATCATGGTGGGCGAGATCCGCGACAACGAGACGGCGCAGATCGCGGTCGAGTCGTCGCTGACGGGCCACCTGGTGCTGTCGACGCTGCACACCAACAGCGCGCCCGAGACCATCACGCGCCTGCTCGACATGGGCATGGATCCGTTCAACTTCGCCGACGCGCTGCTCGCGGTGCTGGCCCAGCGCCTGGTGCGCCGCATCTGCAGCGGCTGCAAGACCGCCACGCCGGCGACGCCCGAGCAGGTCGACGAGCTGGTCGACGACTGCCTGCACGTGTGGGGCGATCATCCGCAGGCGCCGACGCGCGACGCCGTGCTGGCCGACTGGACCAGCCGCCACGCCGTCGACGGCCGGCTCATGTTCTACCGCGGCACGGGCTGCGACAAGTGCGGCAACACCGGCGTCAAGGGCCGTGCGGGCGTGCACGAGCTGCTGACCGTCAGCAAGGGCCTGCGCCAGCTGATCCAGCAGGGCGCGCGCGCCGAGCAGCTCCAGACGCACGCGATGGGCGAAGGCATGCGCACGCTGCGCCAGGACGGCATCGAGAAGGTGCTGGCCGGCGTCACGACCATCGAGGAAGTGCGGGCGACGACCAACGGCTGACGGCGCGCGCGCCACAAATGCGAACGCCGCGCGGCTGCGAAGCCGGGCGGCGTTTTTCATTCGGCCGGTACCGGGTCTCGCGTCCTGCGGGACGCAAGACCTGGCACCGGGGAAATTACTTCCACATGCCCGAGGCGGCCGTCGACGGCGTCGCGGCGCTGTTCTTCACGGGCGCGGGCGGCACGACCGCGGTGGTCGCGGTGGCGGTAGCGCCCTGGTTGGCGGCCAGGCCGTTGGCGGCGGCGACCGCGGCCGGCGACGCGACGTTGGGCGCCACCGCCCCGGCGTTGGTGCCGGCCTGCTGCGAGGCCTGCACCGCGATGCGCTGCTCGTCTTCCTGGCAGCCGTCGACCAGACGGTGATGTTCCTTCTGGTTCATCAGCATCGACTTCATCGGGATCTGGATCCAGACGACGGCGCCCGAGAGGTCGACGAGGCGGATGGCGCCCGTCGTCGTCTCTTCCGGCACCATGGTGTACGACTTGTGGTTGTAGGTGACCTTGAAGTTGCCGGTGTGGCCCGGGATCTTCTCGACGTCGACCTTCTCCTTGAACTCGCAGTCGGCGACGCCGGTCATCACGCGGTCGGCGATCGACAGCTGGGCCGGGTTCAGGTTGTCGTTGGTGGCGGGGGCGGGCTCGGCCTTGGCGGACTTCTTGGCGACGGCCTTCTTGGCCGGGGCCGTGGTGGTGGCGCTGGCGACGGTGGCGGACAGGGAAAGCGTGGCCAGCACGGCGGCGGCGGTCAGGGTGCGGAACATCGGGCGGTGTCTCCGGGTTGGGGGTGCCGGAATTGTCGACCACGCAGCCCCGCGTGTTACACATTCAGGTGCAACGCCTTGTTTCGTGGGTGTCGGATGCCAACTGCGTCACGGAGTTCCGGCTGTCACGGGTGGAACCAGCGCGCCCGCGCCTGCGCCGGCAATTGCGAGTCGTGGCCCGCCGACGTGCGGTGCGCGCGCTCGATCACGTGCCAGAAGTAGCGGTAGCTCGCGCGGTCGTGCAGGTGCTCGCGGCCGCCGTGGCGCAGGCGGATCGGCGCCCAGTCGGCGGCCTGGGCGGCGAGGATGACCTCCACCGCCAGGTCGACCTCGGCAGCCGAGGGCGCGAACGCGTCGACGATCACGCGCACCTGGTCGGGGTGGATGCTCCACATGCGCGCGTAGCCGAACTCGCGGCAGGCGCGCTCGGCGGCGCGCTGCAGCAGGCGCGTGTCCTTGAACTCGGTGACGACGCAGTGCGACGGCGTCTTCGCGTGGCCGTGGCAGGCCGCGGCGATCGCCAGCTTGGCGCGCACGACCAGCGGGTGCGCGAACTGGCCCTCGGCCGTCATCGCCGACTGCGGGATCGCGCCGCGGTGCGCGGACACGAAGTCCATCAGCCCGAACGACAGTGATTCCAGCCGCGGATGCGCCGCGAGCTGCTCGACCTCGCGCAGCGCGCCGTGCGTCTCGACGAGCGCGTGCAGCGGGATGTCGCGCGTGAGGCCGGCCTCGCGTGCGACGCGGTCGATGGCCCCGGCCGCGGCGGTGAGCTCGGCGGCATCGCGCACCTTG
>DASQCX010000592.1:0-6013 GCA_035634455.1 Burkholderiaceae bacterium | reverse complement strand
CCGGGCGGCGACCCGGGGGTTGATAGTTCAAGACCGCCTGGGGGGCCGCGTCCAGGCGGTTCATGAGAACGACATCGTCAGGCGCGCCGGGGGTGCGGCAGACGTCGCGGATGGCTGCGTCCGTGTACTTGCATTCGTTGGCGTCGTAGTTGGCATGGCCTTCCAGCGCCAGCTTGATGCAACCCTCGATCTGGATCTTCATCGGCCGGACGATGTCCATGCGGTGGTCCACCTCGATCGTGGCGTCGCGCGCGAACACCGCGCCGGCGTCATTCGCCGTCGAGAGGTAGTTCGGATGCTGCAGCAGCACCCAGGTGGCCAGCATCTCGCCGGGCCAGTAGACCTGCGCCGTGGGCGCCAGCGCCGCGCCGAATGGGTTCGGCTGCTCGTAGTGCGATTCGATGTAATGCGCCCAGGCATCGCGCTGGTCCCACTGCACGATACCCCACGCCAGGACGAGCAGGCCCGCGCACGCGCTCGCGGGCAGCGCCCAGCGGCGCCGGCTCGCCGCAGCACCGATCAATGCGAGCCAGGCGATGGCGAGCATCAACTGCGGAATTTCGGCGGGGATCGAGTCAAGGCGGCCAGCCGGCATCCCGGTGTGGATGCCTTGCAGGATGATCAGCGCCATTTCGATGGCCTGGATCAGGCCCATGACCACGGCGGCGATCACGCAGATCGCGACGCCGGCGACGGCGATGCGGCGATCCATGGCAGGCCTGCGTAGTGCGACGACCGCCACGAAGATGGCAGCTGCGCCGAACAGGTAGCTCGTCTGCGGCTGCCCGTTCACGATGACTGCTGCCAGCGCCACCATGGCCGCGGCCAGTCGTCCCACTTGGCCTCGGCGCCACAACATCACCAGGCCGGGATACAAGCTCAGCAGGGCAAGCAGGTGCACGATCCACATCACGCGCCAGAGCTGCAACTGGGTCGGCAGCACGAGGTGCAGTCCGTCGACCAACAGTCCCGTCACCAGCATCAGCGCGACGCCAGTGACTGCCGCCGCACGGCAGAGCCGGCGCAACGGGAACTCCGCATCGACCGAGACGATGGCCAGGAAAGCAAGGTCGAAGCCGGTGAGCGTCCACGTCTCCTTGCCCCAGACCTGCAGGAAATCGAAGCCGTTGGTCTGGAACACGTGCTCGTACCAAGCAGTGTCGAAGCGCTTGAACAGGCCGTCAAAGGGCGCGATCCCAAGCCAACCGGCCGCCGCCGGGGCCGCCAATGCGAATCCAGCCCACAACCAACGGCGATCACGCTCGCACAGCAGATACCAGGCGACGATCCAGGCCGGGATGGCAAGCAACGGATGCGCGAGCAGCGCAAGCACAAGGCACAGCGCCGCCCAGGTCAGGCGCCCCCGATCCAGCGCCGCGAGCGCAAGGATGCAGAAGGGCTCGGCCAGCGAGCGTGCTGTCAGGAAGGGCTCGAAGAACGAGAACGTCATCGCGCCGCCGTAGAAGTGCGGCATGACGGCCACGACCGCCAGCATGGCCCAGCGCGCTGGCGCAGGTACTCGACGCACGAGGTACCACGTGGCAGCCAAGGACAGCCCGTGCAGTACGAGCAGCGCTCCAATCTCGGCGTGGATCATGCCGAACGCACCCAACAGCGGCGCGAACAGGGTCGAGAAGATGCTGTAGCGGTCCTGCGAGCCGTGCTGGAAGAACAGGTCGAGCGACATCCACTGCGGCGTCAGGTGCAGTTGCGCCTGGCCGAAGTAGATCTGGGCGTCGTGCCTCACCCCACGATAGGGGCGGCAGAGAAAATAGAAGGCCAGCAGCCAGATCACGCCGCATGCGGCGGTCCAGCGGGCCTTGACTCCCGTCTCGGCGGGAGCGAGGACTGCGTTGCCGTTCATGCAGGAAGAAGACGCGTGCTCATCCTCGGCAGGATGCGGGCAGGTACTGCACCGGGACGGTCGTGCCGTCGGCGCTGGCGCCGCAGACCCACTTGTAGACTGGCGTCCGGGCCACCATCGCCGCGGTCATCGGCGAGGTCGCATCGGCGTACGGCGTAAACGTCAGGAGCGTGCTGCGCGCGTCCAAGGGCAGCGCGGCATCGCTGGACACCGTCACGGTGATTTTGCCGTTGCCGTCCGTCACGATGGTGTCGACATAGCGCGAGGCGGAGCCGGCGGTGTTCTCGCAACCCCAGGTGTTCGCCCCGGGGGCGCTGTTGCCGGTCGAATAGGCTTCGGACACCGCCGCCCGGCACTGGGACGCCGCCAGCACCACTTCCGTCATCCGGGACTTGGTGATGTAGCTCTGGTAGGCCGGCAGGGCGACCGCGGCCAGGATGCCGATGATCGCGACCACGATCATCAGCTCGATCAACGTGAAGCCGCGCTGACGGGATTGGTCAGTGAACCGCATGACTGATTTCCTTTGATGTCAACCACGCCCGAATGCGCAGGGCAGCGGTGTCGCTCGCCGATTCTTGTCGGTTCCGCCGTCGCGGCTGGGCGAAAAAAAGGGTGCCTCGGCACCCCTTCTCTCACGCTTCTGCGTCGCTAGCCGGGCTTAGCCGCGGCAGGAACCAGGCAGGTACTTGTTGGGGATGGTGGTGGCCGGCGTGGTGCTGGTCGAACCGCAGATCCACTTGAAGACCGCGCCCGCCTTGCCGACGTTCGTGGAAACCATGGCAGCGCCAGCCGAGTCGAACGGAACCAGCGAGAGCACCTTGCCGGTGACGTCGGTCGGCAGCGAGGCATCGGTCGACACGAGCACGCTGATGGCGCCGTCGTTCGTCGTCGTGACGGTCGAAACGTAGCGGCTGCTGGAGTTAGCCACGCTCTGCTCGCAGCCCCAGTTGTTGGCGGAGGGGCCGGTGCTGCCAGTCTGGTAGACCTCGGAGATCGCCGTGCGGCAGCCCGAGGCGGCCAGCACGACTTCAGAGATC
This sequence comes from Burkholderiaceae bacterium, assembly GCA_035634455.1. Taxonomy (GTDB): domain Bacteria; phylum Pseudomonadota; class Gammaproteobacteria; order Burkholderiales; family Burkholderiaceae_C; genus Scleromatobacter. The sequence goes on along the minus strand of DASQCX010000592.1, from coordinate 3,109 downwards.
TTGGCCTTGACCGTGTAGGTCTGGTAGGCCGGCAGGGCCACGGCGGCGAGGATACCGATGATCGCGACGACGATCATCAGTTCGATCAGGGTGAAACCCTGCTGGACGGTGCGCTTCATATGAAGACTCCTGGGAGTGGAAGGGGAACGACTGTGTACACAACGAAAACATTCGCAGCCAGTCCTATGCGAATGCCATGCCAACCTGGCAGTTGGGCAATTCCGGCAATTTCGGCGTGACTTATTCACGCGATGTGACACTCCATGTCAGTGGAGGCTGTCCATCCCCAAATTCGGGGGGAAGTGAACTGACAATTTTTGTCAGCCCAACTCAAAACTGTCACCCTTGAGCAGCTCCATCAACGGGCGTTCCTGCTTGAGGGCCCGCAGCCCGGCCATGACCGCGTCGATCTCGCCCGGCTTGATGTGGGTGATGTAGATGCGCGCGTCGGCCGGCGCGCCCGCGAGCTCGCCCGCCAGCGAGCTCGGGCAGTGGTGGCCGCTGGCCTTGGCCAGGCGGCATTCCGGCTCGCTGAACGCCGTCTCGATGACGACGTGCGCCACCGGGAACTGCGCCAGCCGCTCCCAGAACGCCGGGTTCGGACCGGTGTCGCCGCTGAAGACCCAGGCGCCGCGGCCGCCGGCCGGGCCGTGGACGGCGAAGCCGCAGGCCGGCACCGAGTGGCGCGCGCTGAGCACCTCGATGCGGCGGCCGCCGAGCTCGAGCACGTCGCCGACCTGGAACGGCACGAAGCGCAGCACCGGGTATTCGGCGGTGGGCAGGCGGGTGAAGTCGGGCCACAGCTGGTTGTTGAACAGGTGCTCGTGCAGGACGGCGATCGTCTCGGGCAGCGCGTGCACCTCGATCGGCGCCGCGCCGCGCGCCTGGCGGCGACGCAGCACGCTGTCGGCCAGCAGCGGCACGCCCAGCACGTGGTCCAGGTGCGAGTGCGTGAGCAGGACGTGGTCGATGCGCTCCAGCGCGTCGAGCGAGAGATCGCCGACGCCGGTGCCGGCGTCGATCAGCACATCCGCGTCGAGCAGGAAGCTCGTCGTGCGGCAGTCGCGCGCGATCGACCCGGAGCAGCCGAGGACCTGGATTTTCATGCGGGGATCACGCGGAGGGTGACTCGGATGGATCAACGGGAGAGTTCTTGTTCTTGACGTCTTCGGCTGCCAGGCCGGCCAGCCGGTGGGCCGCCAGCGCCCGCAGCTCGGGCGAAGCCGGCCGGGCGGCGAGCAGCTCGGTCAGTCGCGCGTGAGCGACGTCGCGCGCGGACGGCGTGCCCGCCGACCGCGTACCGCTGCCATGGTGCCCGCGCAGCGCATCGCGTGCAAGGCGCCAAAGGCCAAGTTGTTCATGAAAGGCCGTGATTTCCTCCGCGCGGTCGCGGGAGGCGCCCGGCGTCGCGGCGCCCGGCACGGCCAGCGGCAGGTACAGCGTGACCAGCTGGCTGCGGCCCTTGACGGCGACCTCGTCCACCTCCACCCATTCGCAGCCCGGAAGCTCGCCGGCGGCGGCGCGCGTGTTGTCGGCCACCAGCAGCGGCACGTCGTAGGCGCGCGTCGTGCTCTCGATGCGCGCCGCCAGATTCACGCCGTCGCCGACGGCCGTGTAGCTGCGCCGCAGCGCCGAGCCGAGGTCGCCCACGCACACCACGCCGGTGGCCAGGCCGATGCAGGGCGACAGCGGCGGCAGGCCGCGCTCGGCCAGCTCGGCGTTCAGCGGGACGATGGCCGCGATCATCGCCATCGCGGCCTGCACGGCGTGGGCCGCGTGCTGCTCGTCGACCTGCGGCGCGCCCCAGAAGGCCATCACGGCGTCGCCGATGAACTTGTCCAGCGTGCCGCCGTGGCCGTGGATGATCTGGCTCATGCGCAGGAAGTACAGGTTCAGCAGCTCGCGCAGGCGCTCGGGCGCCATCTTCTCGGACATCGGCGTGAAGCCGCGCAGGTCGCAGAACAGCACGGTCAGCTCGCGGTTCTCGGCGCTGCTGGCGACGTCGAGGAAGCGCTCGGGATCGTTGGCCATCGCGCGCACCCGCTCGGGCGGCAGGTAGTGGCCGAACAGCTGCGCCAGCGAGCGGCGCGAATGCCACTCGCCCAGGTAGTTGGCGACGATGCCCAGCACGCCCAGCAGCAGCCCGGCCGACAGCGGCGCCGCGATCGGGATGACCCAGCCGCGCCCGGTCAGCGCCCACAGGTCGCCCAGCAGCAGCACGGCCAGGATGGCGAGCAGCGCCAGCACCGCCAGCGGTCCGGCGAGGCGGCGCACGGCGGCCGTCGCCGCCCCCAGCGTCAGCGCCAGCAGCAGCAGCTCCAAGCCGGGCGACCAGTCGGGACGCACGCTGAGGTCGTTGTCCTCGAGGCCGGCCAGCAGCTGCGCGTGCACCTCGATGCCGGGCAGCGCGCGATGCACGGGGGTGGCGCGCAGGTCGGCCAGGCCCGGGGCGGAGCTTCCCAGCAGCACGACGCGGCCCGCGAGCTCGCGCGCGCCCACGCGATGCGCGAGGACGTCGGCCGCCGGGATGTAGCGGAAGCGCCCGGTGCCGGGCGAGCCGTCGGGATGCACGGCGGCGCGGTACGGCAGCGTGACGGCGCCGCGCGGATCCACGCGCAGCGCACGCAGCGGCTCGCCGTCGGCCGCGGTCAGCTGCAGCCCCGTCAGCCGCGGCGGCCCGCCGGCCTCGCCGCGCCGGATCACCGGCCGCAGCGCGCTGACGTGATGCCACTGGCGCCACAGCGACAACGCGAACGACTCGTAGACCGCCCCGCCGTAGCCCGTGACCAGCAGCGTGGAGCGCAGCTCGCCGTCGGCGTCCGGCAGCTCGTTGATGAAGCCGACCGCGGGCGCCGCGCGCAGCAGCACCGGCACCGGCGCCTCGACGCCCTGCCACGGCGTCATCGCCAGCACGCTCGCGGGCAGGACGTCGGCCTCGGTGATCGGCGACGGCAGCTCGCGCGCGGCCGTCGGCGCCACGCTGCCCGGCGCGACCGGATCGGCCTGGTGGTTGAAGTGGTAGGCCAGCGTGACGGCGCGGCCCTCGAGCGCGCGGGCGAGGCGCGCGTCGTGGTCGGCGCGCTGCTCGATCGCGCCGCGCCAGCGCGCG
>DASQCX010000591.1:0-3377 GCA_035634455.1 Burkholderiaceae bacterium | reverse complement strand
ACGCCGGCACCGCGATTCGCGGTTCGCGTCAAACCCGCAGCCCAGCCGAGCGGCCGGCCGCGGGCATCGACGCGGCCTCGATGGCCCGTCGATGCCAAAAACCCATCAAGCTCCGCTCGAATCTTCCCCCAGCGAATGTTGTCCGCCGGCACGCCATGCGCGGCACGGAGACTCGGGGGACTCTTCGCAGCGAAGTATTAGGAGGAGCCGGCCGCAGGCCGGCGGGGGACATGAGCGGAGAAGAGTCCCCCGAGTCTCCGTGCCTGACCCGGAAAGCCCTCGAGCCCGGAAAGCCATCGAGCCCAGAAAGCCAACGGGCCCGGAACGCCAGCGAACCCGGCGAAACCGTGGCCCGAAAAGCCTCAACCGTGCACGCGAGCGACCGAAGCCGGCACCGACACCCACCGCGACTTCGCGAACGCGAACACGACGGCCGTCGCCGCCAGCACCCACACGATCACCGCCCCCGACGGCAGGTCCAGCAGCGCCGACAGCGCCAGCCCCAGCGCATAGCCGATCGCGCCGACGACGAAGCCGGCGATGAATCGCGTGCGTCCGGCGAGACCGCGCGTCGCCAGCGCCGGCACGATCAGGCTCGTGAACACGAGGTACACGCCCACCAGCTGTACCGACGCCGTCACCGCGATCGCGAACGTGCCGTAGAAGCCGAAGCGGCCGAGGCGGTCGACGAGTCCGGTGAGCATGCCGAGTCCCAGCACCGCCGTCACGAGCGCCAGCCAGCTGATCTGCGTCTTGCCGACCCACAGGATCTGGCCGACCAGCAGGTCCTTCAGGTGCTCGCCGCCGTGCGGGTTGTTCGACAGCATCAGGATGCCGGCGCAGGACGCCAGCACGAACATCACGCCGATCAGCGCCTCCTGGATCTCGGGCCACATCTTCTCCGTCCAGGTCAGGAGCAGCGCGCCGGCCAGCGCCGCCGCCACCGCCGCGGCCTGCACGGCGATGCCGCCCTCGGGCAGGCCCAGCGCGTCGGCGCCGATCACGCCGAGGCCGGCGATCTGCGCGATGGCCAGGTCGATGAAGACGATGCCCTTGTCGAGCACGCGCGCGCCCAGCGACACGTGCGTCAGCAGCACCAGCAGGCCGGCGGCGAGGGCGGGGCCGAGGATGCCCCAGTCGAGTGCGCTCCAGTTCATCGCGGCGCCCCCCTTACTTCAGCGCGCCCAGCAGGCGCGCCAGCGTGTCGTCGAACAGGCCGGTGAGGTCCTTGGCGCCGTCGGTGCCGCCGACGGTGAAGGGCAGCTTCACGGCCGGGATGTGCGCGCGCTCGCTGAGCCACTCGTCGGGCTTGGGGTCCTGGTAGGCCGAGTAGACGACCATCTTCGCGGGACGCGTCTTCAGCGTGCTCAGCACCTCCTCGAGATGCGACGCGCTCGGCTCGACGCCGGGCTTGGGCTCGAGCACGGCGACCTCGGTCAGGCCCAGCCAGTCCTCCATGTACGCGTAGGCCTTGTGGTGCGCGGCCACCGCCACGCCCTTCAGCGGCGCGGCCTGCTTCGCCCAGCGCGCCATGTTGGCCTGCCACTTCTGCGCGAACGCGGCGCCGCGTTGCTGGTACTGCGCGGCGTGCGACGGGTCGACCTGCGCGAGGCGCGCGCTCAGCGCGGTGGCCACCAGCGCGATGTTGCGCGGGTCGGTCTGGATGTGCGGGTTGCCGTCGGGATGCACGTCGCCCTGCGAGCGGTCGACCTGCTTGGGCACGTCGAGCTTGCGCACGAAGTCGGCGGCGGCGAAGTTGCCCGGCTGGCCCGGCTGGATCCGCGGGTTGCCGGATTGCTGCAGCAGCACCGGCAGCCAGCCGATCTCGAGTTCGGCGCCGGTGCAGGCCACCATGTCGGCGTTGCGGGCGCGCGAGATCAGGCTGGGCTTGGCCTGCACCTGGTGCGGGTCCTGCATCGCGCTGGTGGCGACGCCGACGTCGACGAGGTCGCCGCCGAGCTCCTGCGCGAGCGCGCCCCACTCGGGCTCGCAGGCCAGCACCTTGACGGCGGCCTGCGCCGGCAGCGCGAACGTGACGGCCAGGGCGAGCGCGGCGAGCGTGGCGAGCGGCGAGGTCTTGGGGAGGGAAGTCATGGTCGTTCCTTGAAGTCGGGTTGTGATCAGTACGCGTGGGCGCCGTGCGCGCCGAGCGAGGTCTGGTACTGCAGCAGCCACTGGTTGTCGACGAAGCCCTGGCGCGTGCGGTCCTGCGCGAACTGCAGGCGGACGCGGGCGAACTCGCTCTCGCTGAAGTCCACCATCACGGAGTTCTTGGTCGGGTGGAAGTCGTCGCTCTGGCCGGCGGTCAGCGCCCAGTTGTCGTGGCCCGGATCCAGGCGCTCGGTGCGCAGGCCCACGCGCCACATCGGCATGAACTGCCAGACGCCCTGGACGTAGCCGCCCGACTGCACCTGGTGTAGCGCGAAGGGGCCGCCGGCGCTGTCGGAGAGGTTGCCGTCGCGCCGGCTCTGCAGCCACTCGCCCTGCAGCTTGAAGTAGGTGTGCGTCGCGTTGCCGTGGGGCGCCCACTTCATCACGCCGTCGGCCACGATGACGCGCGTGCGGCCGTTGAACAGCGCGGTGGCGTCCTGCGTGCCATAGGCGTTCTCGGTCAGCGACTGGTCGCTGGCCGAGGCCTGCAGCAGCGACAGGCCGCCGCGCCACGAGACGCTGTCGCCGATGTCGCCGCCGGTGTGGAACGTGAACGCGGTCATGCCCGCGGCGTTGCGGCTGCCGTCGTTGCCCGGGAAGCCGCGGCCGCGGCCGGCCTCCAGCCCGAACTCCATGTACTGGTCGGTGGGCGCGAGCCAGTGCAGCTGCACGCCGTCGTCGGCGTACTGCGTGCCCAGCATGGCCTGGTAGGCGATCGGGTTGTCGACGAAGTCCCAGGTGTGGCTGTGCTGGCTGTTGAGGTAGCCGACACCCGAGAAGAAGCGGCCGGCCTTGAGCACCAGGCCGTCGGGCAGCGTCGTGGTCGTGATGAAGGCCTCCTCGGCCTCGATCGAGTTGTCGCCGCTGATGGACAGGTTGATGTTGCCGGCCAGCCAGGGGTCGATGTTGGCGGCCAGCGCCAGCTCGGACTCGGCCAGGCTGAAGCCGCGCGAGCCGACGCCGATGTCGGCGCCCTGCGGCAGCGCGAAGCCGGTGATGCGCGCCTGGCCGGGATCCTGCGACGTGTGCGCGTAGGTGCCCGACAGGATCAGCGAGATCGACGGATTGAACGCGTTGCCGCCGCCGGCCGGCGCGCCGGTCGGCGCGTTGCCGCTGGTGTCGACCGCGGCGACGGCGGGTGCCGGCGCGACGGGCGCGGGCGCTTCGGCGACGGCCGGCGCGGGGGCCGCAGCGGGTGCGGCGGCCACCGGCGCGGCGCCGTTGGC
>DASQCX010000590.1:0-4245 GCA_035634455.1 Burkholderiaceae bacterium | reverse complement strand
ACGCCATCTTGCCGCGCGCGGCGATGAAGCGGCCGCGCGCGCCGTCGGCGACGATGCGCACGGAATGGATGCCCAGGAACAGGACGAGGCCGAGGACGAGGAGTGCCATGGCCCCGATCATGCCGCCGGCGCCGCGGGAGCGCTATCCTGATCGACATGCCCGACCAGAACGAACGCATGGACACCACGACCCCGGCCGCCAAACACTACTACTGGGAGGACTTCCCCGTCGGTCGGGTCATCCGGCTCGGCAGCAAGGCGGTCACCCGCGACGAGACGCTGGCGTTCGCGCAACAGTTCGACCCGCAGCCCTTCCACCTGGACGACGCGGCGGCCGAGGCTTCGCTGTTCAAGCGGCTGTCGGCCAGCGGCTGGCACACCTGCGCGATGACGATGCGCCTGATGTGCGACGGCTACCTCAACGATTCGGCCAGCCTCGGCTCGCCGGGCATCGACGAACTGCGCTGGCTCAAGCCGGTCTGTCCCGGAGACACGCTGTCCGCCGAGATGACGGTGCTGGAGTCGCGCGTGATGAAGAGCAAGCCGCATGTCGGCCTCGTGCTGTCGCGCTGGCGCGTGTCCAACCAGGACGGCGAGGATGTGATGACGATGCAGGGCTGGGGCATGTTCGCCGTCCGCCACCCCGCGCCCCGCGACGCCGGCTGAGCCGCGTGGCGGCGTGCCGGGCGTAATTGGTATTACGACTGGTTTATTCGTTTCGACACATTGTCGCCCCATCATGTCCGGGTTTCCGCCTAGGTTTCACCAATGAGATGAGGGGGCCGCGCGGGCGCCCGGCCGGGCTGGTCGTTCGTTGACAGCGGTTCGTCATGGTACTATAGTGGTATCACACTTATGAGCCACACCTGCTATCACCCCGCCTTCGAACAGGCCGACATCCGCTTCGCGCTGGGCGTGGACGGCGGCGGCACGGGCACCCGCGTGCGCCTCTGGACGAACGCCGGCGTGCTGGTCGGCCATGGCGAGTCCGGCCCGTCGGCGCTGGCGCAGGGGGTCGAGCAGGCGTGGCGGCACATCGGCCAGGCCGTGGAGCGCGCGTTCGCGTCCGCGGGGCTGGCGCTGCCGGCGCCCAGCCATTGCGTGCTGGGCCTGGGCCTGGCGGGCGCGGTGGCGCCGCACCTGGCGGCCGCGTTCTTCCGCGCGGCGCCCGAGTACGCGCTGATCGTGCTGGAGACCGACTCGCGCACCGCGCTGATGGGCGCGCACGCAGGCCGTCCCGGCGCGATCATCGCGGTCGGCACCGGCGCGGTCGGCGAGGCGCTGCATGCCGACGGCCGCCGCGTGGCGGTCAGCGGCTGGGGCTTCCCGGTCGGCGACGAAGGCTCCGGCGCCTGGCTGGGCCTGCGCGCGATGCAGATCGCGCACCGCGCGCTCGACGGCCGCGCCCCGGCCGGCACGCTGGCGCAGGCCGTGTGGCGCCGGGTGGGCGACCGCCGCGACGCGCTGCTGGAATGGTGCACCGGCGCCGGCCAGCACGAATACGCCCAGCTCGCGCCGCTCGTCTTCGAGTGCATGGGCACCGACGCCGCGGCGCAGTCGCTGGTGCAGGAGATCGGACAGGAGATCGAGGACATGGCGCTCGCGCTCGACCCCGGACTGCAGCTGCCCATCGTGCTGCTGGGCAGCATCGGCCTGCGCATGGCCGAGCGCCTGCCGGCGGCGCTGCGCGCCCGCCTCGTCGAGGCCGAGGGCGACGCCGTCGACGGCGCCCACCGGCTGGTGCGCCAGCAGTTGAAGGAAGCCGTCGCATGAACGGTCAGCGCCAGCAATTGAGCGGCCACGTGCTGACGCCGCAGGGCTTCGTCCGCGGCACCCTGAGCATCGTCGACGGCCGCATCGCCGGCATCGAGGGCACGCCCATCAGCGAGGGCCAGGCGCGCGTCTCGGCCGAGCCGCTGATCCTGCCTGGCTTCATCGACCTGCACGTGCATGGCGGCGGCGGCTTCGACACGATGGAAGGCGGCAATGCCGTCGCCGAGATCGCGCGGCTGCACGCGCGCCACGGCACCACCTCGCTGCTCGCCACCACGATGACCGCGCCGATGGCCGACATCACCAGCGCGATGGCCGCGCTGGCCGACGCCTGCCGCACGCACCGACGCGGCGGCGCGCACGTGATGGGCGTGCACCTCGAGGGTCCGTACATCAACCCGGGCGCGCTCGGCGCGCAGCCGGACTACGCGCGGCCCGCGTCGGTCGACGAGATCAAGGCGCTGCACGCCGTCGCGCCGATCCGCCTGATCACGATGGCGCCCGAGCTGCCCGGCAACCTCGACCTGATCGCGCCGCTGCGCGCGGCCGGCTTCCACGTGCAGATCGGCCACTCGGCCGGCACCTACGAGGACGGCGTCGCCGCCCTGCAGCGCGGCGCCACCGGCTTCACGCACCTGTTCAACGCGATGAGCAAGTTCCACCACCGCGAACCCGGCATCGCCGGCGCGGCGCTGGCGCATGCCGAGTTCGCCGAGATCATCCCCGACCTGCTGCACGTGCACCCCGGCGCCATCCGCGCCGCGCTGCGCGCGATCCCCTGCCTGTACTGCGTCACCGATTCCACGGCCGCCGCCGGCATGCCCGACGGCGACTACAACCTCGGCAGCCACCGCGTCACAAAGTGCCTGGGCGGCGTGCGCCTGGCCGACGGCACGCTGGCCGGCAGCACGCTGACGATGGACCAGGCGCTGCGCAACCTCGTCGGCATGGGGCTGAGCCTGGACGACGCGTCGCGCCGCGTGTCCACCAACGCCGCCGACTTCCTCGGGCTGGCCGATCGCGGCCGGCTGTTCGTCGGCGCGCGCGCCGACCTGGTCGTGCTCGATGCCGGCCTGCAACTGACCCACGTGTACGTAGAAGGAGATTCCATTGAGCTCACGGATGTTTGACGAAGCCCGCGAGGCCCCCGCGGCCGTGGCTCGTCTGATGGCGGCCGACCTCGCCGCCTACACCTCGCTGGGCGAGCAACTCCGTGCCGATCCGCCGCGATCCGCCCTCACCGTGGCGCGCGGCAGCTCCGACCACGCGGCGCACTACATGGCCTACCTCGTGATGGCGCGGCTGGGGCGGCTCGTCACGTCGCTGCCGATGTCGCTGGTCACGCTGTACCAGTCGCAGCTCGACTGCGACGGGCTGGTGTCCTGGGGCTTCTCGCAGTCGGGCCAGAGCCCCGACCTGATCGCGCCGACGCGCTTCTTCCGCGAAGGCGGCGCGCGCACGGTGGCCGTGGTCAACGACGCCGGCTCGCCGCTGGCCGAGGCGGCGCAATGGGTGCTGCCGCTGCACGCCGGCGCCGAGACCAGCGTGGCCGCCACCAAGAGCTACATCGCCCAGCTCGTGGCCGGCGCGCGCATCGTCGCGCACTGGCAGGACGACGCCGCGCTGCTGGCCGCGCTCGAGACGCTGCCCGAGGCGCTGGAACGCGCCGCCTATGCCGACTGGTCGCCGCTGGTCGACGCGCTGGTCGACGCCGACAAGCTGTTCGTGATCGGCCGCGGCACCAGCCTGGCCATCGCGATGGAGGCGGCGCTCAAGTTCAAGGAGGTCTGCGGCATCCAGGCCGAGGCGTTCTCGGGCGCCGAGGTCAAGCACGGCCCGATGGCGCTGATCGACGAGGGCTACCCGCTGCTGGTGTTCGCACCGCGCGGCCCGGCGCAGGCCGGCCTGCTGCAGCTGGCTGACGACATGCGCCGCCGCGGCGCGCGCGTGCTGGTCGCCGCGCCGGTGGGCACGCCGGGCGCCGAGCTGCCGCTGGTGGTCGCCGGCCACGAGGACCTCGACCCGATCGCCGCGATCCAGAGCTACTACCTGGCCGTCGAGGCGCTGGCCCGCGCCAAGGGGCTCGACCCTGACAAGCCGCGCCATCTCAACAAGGTCACGCTGACCCACTGACGATGAGCGCCGCGCCGTTCCATCCCGGCCATCTCGTGATGGTCGACATCCCGGGCACGTCGCTCGATGCGGCGTCCGCGGACTTCCTGCGCCGCAACCACGTCCGCGCGATCTGCCTGTTCCGCCGCAACCTGGGCACCGAGGACGAGATCCGCCAGCTCACGGCCGACCTGCGCGAGGTGATGGGCCCGAACTCGCTGATCGGCATCGACCAGGAAGGCGGCTCCACCATCCGCGCCACGTTCCTGCCGCAGGCGCCCGCGGCGATGGCGCTCGGCGCGATCGGCGACGAGGCGTTGTGCGAGGAGGTCGGCGCGACCGTCGCGCGCGGCCTGCGCA
>DASQCX010000589.1:0-4039 GCA_035634455.1 Burkholderiaceae bacterium | reverse complement strand
CGAATGAACAACGGTGATCCGGGCCGTTCGCCGACGATTCTCAGGTCGCACCTTTTCCATGCTGGACCCAACGCGCTGCCGGCCATCCAGTTGACAGGCCAATCCCGCGCATCGCGCCCCCGAACCGGCCCGGCGCAGCGCGGGCGCCGGAGCGCGGCGCCACGCCGCGCGGGCAGCAAAAAGGCGGCCCGCGGGCCGCCTCGTCGTCGGATGCCGCAGGCGCGGCGATCAGGCGAAATTGGCTTCGGCGAAGTCCCAGTTGGCCAGCGAGTTCAGGTAGGTCTCGACGAACTTCGGGCGCAGGTTGCGGTGGTCGATGTAGTACGCGTGCTCCCACACGTCGACCGTGAACAGCGCCTTGTCGGCGGTGGTCAGCGGCGTGCCGGCGGCGCCCATGTTGACGATGTCGACCGAGCCGTCGGCCTTCTTCACCAGCCAGGTCCAGCCCGAGCCGAAGTTGCCCACGGCCGACTTCTGGAAGGCTTCCTTGAACGCCGCGAACGAACCCCACTTCGCGTTGATCGCGTCGGCCAGCTTGCCCTTGGGCTCGCCGCCGCCGTTGGGCTTCATGCAGTTCCAGAAGAACGTGTGGTTCCAGATCTGCGCAGCGTTGTTGTAGATCGGGCCCGAGGCCTTCTTGATGATCTCTTCCAGCGACAGCGATTCGAACTCGGTGCCCTTCTGGAGGTTGTTCAACGCCACCACGTAGGCGTTGTGGTGCTTGTCGTGGTGGTACTCCAGCGTCTCGCGGCTCATGTGGGGAGCGAGGGCGTCGTGCGAGTACGGCAGCGGCGGCAGCGTGTGTTCCATGGATCGAGTCCTTTCTGGCTTTCTGGCTTGTTTGAATGCGAGGGGAGCGGCGCCCGCGCCCTCGACCGGACGATTGTAGGCAGCAGTTCCGGGGCAAGCCACGAACCGGGGCTATATCCCGCCTCGCCGCGGATTCATCCGGCCGACTTGTCGTCGAGCTGGACGCGCCGCACGGCGAGTTCGGCGCGGCCGTCGTGCAGCACGGCGACGACGTCCTGACCCGCCCGCAGCGCGGCGGCCGACACCAGCGCGCGGCCGTCGCCGGCCTCGAGCAGCGCGTAGCCGCGCTCCAGCACGCGCTGCGGATCGAGGTTGGCCAGCGCCTGTTCGTGGCGGCGCAGCGCGTCGGCGTGGCGCGCGAGCGTGCGCTCGGCCGCGCGCACGAAGCGGGCACCGAGCGCGCGATGGGCCTCGCGGCGCGCATCGACGACGCGCCGCCCGGCCCGCGCCAGCTGCAGGCCCAGCGCCTCGTGAGTGCGCGCCTGCGCCTGCCAGCGCGCGCGCAGCGCGGCCGCGAGGCGCGCCTCCAGCCGCTGCACGCGCTGGCGCCAGGCGGCCAGTGCCTGCGCCGGGCGCGCCAGGCGCGCGGCGGCGGTGTCCAGCCGCTGCGCGTGCGCCTGCAGCCGCTGCTCCACGCGCTGGCTCAGGCGGCGCGCCGAGGTGGTCAGCGCCTCCAGCACGACCGCGCGTTCGACGGCGATCGCCTCCGCCGCGGCCGTGGGCGTGGCCGCGCGCAGGTCGGCCACGAGGTCGACCAGCGTGACGTCGGTCTCGTGCCCGACGCCGCTGACCACCGGGCGCGACAGGCCGTCGAGCGCCCGCACGACGCGCTCGTCGTTGAACGCCCAGAGGTCCTCCAGCGAGCCGCCGCCACGGCACACCAGCACCGCGTCGACCTCGTCGCGCCGCTCGACCTGGGCCAGCGCGGCCACCAGCGCGGCGGGCGCGTCGGCCCCTTGCACCAGGCTGGGATAGACGATCACCTGCACGTGCGGCGCGCGCCGCGCGAGCGTGGCCACGACGTCGTGCAGCGCGGCGCCGGCCAGCGAGGTGACGACGCCGACCGTGCGCACGAACGGCGGCAGCGGCCGCTTGCGCGCGGGGTCGAACAGGCCCTCGGCGGCCAGGCGCGCGCGCAGGCGCAGGAACTCCTCGTACAACTGCCCGGCGCCGAGCCGCTGCATGGACTCGACGACCATCTGCAGCTCGCCGCGCGCCTCGTAGACCGCGAGCCGGCCGCGCAGCTCCACCTGCAGGCCGTCCTGCAGCGGCACGTTGCTCAGCGACGCCGCGCGGCGGAACATCGCGCAGCGCAGCGCGCCAGTGCCGCCCGACGCATCCTTCAGCGTGAAGTAGCAGTGGCCGCTGGACGCGCGCGTGCAGCCGCTGAGCTCGCCGCGCACCGTGACCGCGCCGAAGCGCGCCGCCAGCGCGTCGCCGGCCGCCTGGAGCAGCGCCGACACGCTCCAGGCCGCAGGCCGCGCGGGCGCGCCGCGCCCCGCGCCCGGGGGCTCGAAGCCGGGTACGGCGAAGGGGTCCGACATCAGCACCCCATCCCGTCGCGAATCGACGGGACAAACCCTAGTACTCCACAGTCCGGGAGAGTGTGAGCAGAGGTACGAATCGCGGTCATAGCGCTGTCACCATCACATAAGTGATTGATTTTGATCACTTTTTTATTGCTCATTTTTTAGGCAAGTCAATCCGGAGCGCCAGAAATCGCGGCCTGCGGGCCTCCGGCGGCCACTTACCCACAAAGTTTTCCACAGATCGTGTGGATGGGCGGACGAGCCGCCATCCGATCCTCCGCACGGGGTTCGCGGCGGCATCGCCGCTTCACGTCGTGTTGCAAAGAACTTGCCGTCGCGGCCCTGTCGCGGCGGGATTGGAACATGGCTTCTCAAGCCATAATCCACGCTGAGTTTCGGGAGTGCGATGGCCGCGTCGTCCGGCCTGTCGTCGACTCGTCCAATCACATGTCGAAGGGGTTGATTTGCTCAAGATCGTACAAGAGGCCGGCTGGCCGATCTGGCCGCTGATTCTTTGCTCGATTGCCGCCGTGGCGCTCATCGTGGAGCGCTTCATGGCGCTGCGGACGGCGCGCGTCGCGCCGGGCTACCTGCTGGGCGAAGTCATCGCCGTCACGCGCAACGGCCTGCCCGCGCAGGACGTCATCACGAAGCTGGCCGAGAACTCGCTGCTGGGCGGCGTGCTGGCCTCGGGCCTGAAGCTGCTGACCGTCGACCCGCGCGTCGGCGAGGTGCAGCTGCGCCAGACCTTCGAAGGCGCCGGCCGCGACGCCGCGCACAAGATGGACCGCTACCTCAACGCGCTCGGCTCGATCGCCGCCGCCGCGCCGCTGCTGGGCCTGTTCGGCACGGTGGTCGGCATGATCGAGATCTTCGGCTCGCAGGGCACCGGCGCCACCAACCCGGCCGAGCTCGCGCACGGCATCTCGACCGCGCTGTACAACACCGCCGCCGGCCTGATCGTGGCCATCCCGTCGCTGATGTTCTACCGCTACTTCCGCGGCCGCGTCGACGACTACCTGCACACGCTCGAGCAGTCCTCCGAGCAGCTGCTGACGCAGCTCGTGCGCGTCACCTCGGGCCGCCAGCCGGTCGGCACGAAATGAACTTCCGCAAGCCTCGTCCGGAGGATCCGGAGATCAACCTCATCCCGTTCATCGACGTGCTGCTGGTGATCCTGATCTTCCTGATGCTGTCGACGACGTACTCGAAGTTCACCGAGCTGTCGGTGACGCTGCCGAGCGCCAACGCCGACGCCTCGCGCGACCGCCCGGCCGAGATCATCGTCGCGGTCGCGGCCGACGGCCGCTACACCGTCGACCACCAGGCGGTGGACGGCCGCAACGTCGACGCGCTGACCGCCGCGCTGCGCACCGCCGCTGAATCGCGCAAGGAGCCGTTCCTCATCATCTCGGCCGACGCGATGTCCACCCACCAGGCGGTGATCAACGTGATGGACGCCGCGCGCCGCGCGGGCCTGTCGCGCATGACCTTCGCCGCGCAGACCGCCAACGGCGCCGCCGCCGGCGCGCAATAAGCCCTGCGCCGCACGCGCAGGAGCTTCGGCGCGCCACGCCTCTCATGCCCGCCGCGTTCGCCCGGCTCCTGCAGCGCCACTGGTGGCGCCCCACCCTCGCGCCGCTGACGGCGGCCCTGGCGCCGCTGGGCTGGCTCGTGGGCGCGGTGGCCGCGCGCCGCCG
>DASQCX010000588.1:0-5163 GCA_035634455.1 Burkholderiaceae bacterium | reverse complement strand
CCGCCGGCACGCCGCCGCCGCCCCCGCCGCCACCCGCGATCACCGACCCGGTCGCACTGAGCGTGGCCTTCGACTCGCAGCGCGCCGCGGACAAGCGGCCTTACGGCGCCGTCACCACCGGCACGGACATCGCTTACTCGCTGAGCGCGTTGCCCGGCGTCGAGCAGGTGACGCTGGTGGTCGAGAAGCGCCGGCTCGAAGGCAACTACGACGTCCTCGACTACACGGAGCTCGCGCGCGTCCCGCTCGTGCGCGCGCCCGCGGGCGCGGACGGGCGCGAACGCTGGAGCGGCCGCTACAGGTTCGACGCGCCAGCCGTCTACGGCTACTGGTTCGAGCTGAAGGTCGGCGGCCGGACGCTGCTGTTCGAGAACAACGCGACGCCGATCTACTGGACGCGCGAGCGCGGCGCCGGCGGCGCGGGCGCCATCGCGGAGATGCCTCATTCGGCCAGGCGCATCCGCCGCTATCGCCAGACGGTGTACGCGCCCTACTCGGTGCCGGCCTGGGCACGGGACGCCGTCTACTACTACATCTTCCCGGAGCGCTTCCGCAACGGCGACCGGCGCAACGACCCGAAGCCGGGCGTCGACAAGTTCCACGACAAGACCGTGGAGTTCCACGCGAACTGGAACGACAAGCCCTGGCGCCCGCACTCGGGCGACGGCAGCGACGACGAGTACAGCAACGACTTCTTCGGCGGCGACATCGCCGGCATCGTCGAGAAGCTGGACTACATCAAGAGCGTCGGCGCCAACACGCTCTACATCACGCCGATGTTCACGGCGGCCAGCAACCACAAGTACGACACCGCCGACTGGAAGCACATCGACCCGCACTTCGGCAGCAACGCCGACTTCGAGCGCCTGTGCCGCGAGGCGGCCAGGCGCGGCATCCGCGTCTTGCCCGACGCGTCGCTGAACCACTCCGGCGCCGACTCGATCTACTTCGACCGCTACGGCACGCGCGGCGGCCGCGGCGCCTTCGAGGGCGGCAGGATCAACCCGGCCTCGCCCTGGGCCCGCTGGTACACCTTCGACGCGACGCAGGCCGATGCCGACAAGCAGTTCAAGGGGTGGGCCGGCACGACGGATCTACCCGAGCTGAACAAGGCCGATCCGTCCTACCGCGCGTTCGCGTACGGCGCCCCCGACTCGGTCGCGCGCACCTGGCTGCGCGCGGGCGCCGCCGGCTGGCGCATGGACGTCGCGCCCTGGGTGCCCGACGACTTCTGGCGCGGCTGGCGCACTGCGGTCAAGGAGACGAAGCCCGACGCGCTCACCGTCTCCGAGACCTGGTTCGACGCCTCCAAGTTCTTCCTCGGCGACGAGTTCGACTCGACGATGGACTACATCTTCCGCAACGCCGTCCTGGACTACGCCAGCGGCGGCGACGCGCGGCTGATGGCGGCCAACCTCGAGGAGATGCGCGAGGCCTACCCGCCGCAGAGCTTCGCCGCGCTGATGAACCTGCTGTCGACGCACGACACGGCGCGCTCGCTGCACGTGTTCGGCGACGTCGAAGGCCAGAGCACGCCGGAACAGGTCGCGCTCGCCAAGCGCAAGCTCAGGCTCGCGGTCTTCTTCCAGATGACCTACCCCGGCGCGCCCGCGATCTACTACGGCGACGAGGTGGGCGTGACCGGCGGCGACGACCCGTACAACCGCGGCACCTATCCGTGGGCCGATCGCGGCGGCCATCCCGACGACGCGCTGCTGGCCGACTTCCGCCGCCTGACCGCGCTGCGCCGCGATCTGCCCGTGCTGCGGCACGGCAGCCTGCTGGCGCCGCTGCACGTCGACGAGCACGTCGTCGTGCTGGCTCGCCGCGACGCGAACGCCTGGGCCATCACCGCGACGAACAACGGCGATGCGCCGCGCACGCTGGCCATCGCCCTGCCCGACGGCGCGCCCGCCGTCGGCTGGAAGGACGTCCTGGCGAAGGCGCCAGCCCGCGTCGATACCCTCACCCGTACGCTGACGCTGGTCGTTCCCCCGCGCTTCGGCACGGTGGTCGCCGCCGGAACGACGGCGCCCCCGAAGCGCTGACGTCATCGCCCGAGATCGCACGCCATGGACTGGGACGACGGCGACGGCCCCTTCTTCAATCCGGCGCCGCGGATCAGCGCGGTGGCGCTGCCCGGCGGCGGCGAGGTCGTCGTCATCGACGACGTGCTGCGCGATCCCGACGGCCTCGTCGAATGGGCGCGGCCGCGGGCCTTCCAGGCGCCGGCCTTCCCGTATCCCGGCCTTGTCGTCGAGGGCCCGAAGGCGCTGTCGGAGCGATTCCTCGACTTCTTCGCCCAGCACGCCCGCACGCGCCTGGGCGCGCGGCGCACGCTGGAGCACGACGTGCGGCTGTCGATGGTGTGCACGCCGCCCGGCCGGCTCGAACCGCGCCAGTGGCAGTGCCACCGCGATCGCGTCTCGATGGACCCGTCCGTCCTCTACGTCGGCTCGGTGCTGTACCTGTTCCGCGATCCCGCGCTCGGCGGCACCAGCTTCTACGCGCCGCGCCAGTCGCCGGCGGCGACCGACCGCATCGTGGCCGACAGCCAGCTGCTGGACGCCGCGCGGTTCTCCGAGCGCTACGGCTTGGCGGCCGGCTACATGGACGGCGGCAACGCCTACTTCGACTGCGTCGCCCGCGTGCCGGCGGCGTGGAATCGCATGATCCTGTACGACGCCGGCTTCTTCCACTCCGGCGACATCGGCCGGCCGGACCGGCTCACGACGGATCCGGCCACGGCGCGGCTGACGCTCAACGGCTTCTTCAGCTGCCGGCGCCCGGCCCGCTGAAGCCAGGCGCCGGCGAGCGCCCGGCCATCAATTGCAGTCGTCGATCGCCGTCGGCGCGTTGCCCTGCATCTGCGCCTGGCAGCGCGCCGAGGAGCGCGCCTGGTCTCGCAGCGCGGATGCCTTGCGGCGCGCCTCGTCGGCGGCGTACTTCTGCGCGTTGTCCAGATCCGCCTGCAGGTTCGGCGCCTTGGGCGGACGCGCGATCGTCGTGACGTTGTCGTCGCCCGGCTTCAGGAAGGTCCAGAAGCTCGCCTTCGCACCGCTGGGCCAGACCGCCGTCACCTCGGGCGTCCTGATCTGGCCGCCGTTGGCGTCCGCGGCAGGATAGGCGCGCGTCTGCGGCGCCACGCCGATCGACTGCCCGCCCTCGTAGAGCGTCGCGCCCGCCGGCGACGTCTCATACGTCAGCTTGGCGCCGCGCGGCTCGGTGGCGCAGCCCGCGAGGACCAGGGCGGCGGCGGCGAGCGTGGCGAGCGCCACGCGGGACATCGGCTTCTTCATCGGAGTCTCCCTTCTCATTTCAAGCGGCCCGGACCGGAGCCGCGGCGCAATGGTCCGCAATGAACTTCTCGTGCGGGGGCATCACGTCGACGCACGCGCCGATGACGCCCGCCACCTCGTCGAGGTAGGTCGATATCTCCTGCTCGCTCAGCAGGTCGGTCAGCGGATGGTAGCTGCGCGGACGCACGCGCTGGCCGTGCAGCACCTGGATCCAGCTGGTCTTGGCGAACAGCTCCTCGCCGTCGCGGAACACGCGGCCGTCGGCCCGGAACAGTTCCATGCGCCGGTGCAGTTGCTCGGGCACCTCCATCTCGCGGCAGTAGTTCCAGAACGGCGTGTCGTTGCGTTCGGTGGCCTTGTAGTGGAGGATGATGAAGTCGCGCACCCACTCGTACTCCAGCTTCATCATGCGGTTGAATTGGTCCGCGACCGCCTCGTCGAAGCCGTTCGCCGGGAAGTACGTCAGCAGGTGCGCGATGGCCATCTGCACCAGGTGGATGCTGGTGGACTCCAGCGGTTCGATGAAGCCCGATGCGAGCCCCACGGCCACGACGTTCCTGTTCCACGACTTCAGGCGCCGCCCCGGCTGGAAGCGCAGCGGCCGCGGCTCGGCCAGCGGCGGGCCGTCGAGGTTGCCCAGCAGGGTCGCGATGGCTTCGTCGTCGCTCATGTACTTGCTGGCATACACGTGGCCGTTGCCCACGCGGTGCTGCAGCGGGATGCGCCACTGCCAACCGGCGGCCCGCGCCGTGGCGCGCGTGAAGGGGGTCAGCGGTCCGGAAGAGGCGCTCGGCACCGCCACCGCGCGATCGCACGGCAGCCAGTGCGACCAGTCCTCGAAGCCGGTCTTGAGCGCGCCCTCGATCAGCAGGCCGCGGAAGCCCGAGCAGTCGACGAACAGGCCGCCCTCGATCACCTGGCCCGACTGCAGCGTGACCGAGGTGACGAAGCCGTCGCCATCGCGCTGCTGCACGCCGGTGATGCGGCCCTCGACGCGCTTGACGCCGCGCTGCTCGGCGTACTTGCGCAGGTAGCGCGCGTACAGCGCCGCGTCGAACTGGAACGCGTAGCGGATCTGGGACAGCGGCGACTTGGGCATGTCCAGGCGCGGGCGCATGAACCGATTCTGCGCGCAGGCGGCCGCGTTGATCGAGAAATGCTCGAGCTCCGGCGCCTTGCCGGCCAGGTACTGCTTGAGCCAGTACTGGTGGAAGTCCACCGTCCACACCTCCTGGCCGATGGTGCCGAAGCTGTGGATGTAGCGGTCGCCGAGCCGCGCCCAGTTGACGAACTCGATGCCCAGCTTGAACGTGGCCTGCGTCTCGCGCACGAACTCGTCCTCGTCGATCTGCAGCATCGCGTTGAACAGCGCGATCATCGGGATCGTGGACTCGCCAACGCCCACGGTGCCGATCTCCTCGGACTCGACGAGCGTGACGTCGTACTTGCCGCGCAGCACCTGCGACAGCGCCGCGGCGGTCATCCATCCGGAGGTCCCCCCGCCGACGATCACGATGCTCAGCTTGCCGGGTTCATTCATGAGGAAAGACTCCTGGCGAGGCGGGTCACCCAGCCTCGCCGCAAATTGAAAAAACCCTTGCCGACCTGCGCCGCGCAAGGGTTTCGTGCGCGCTGCCGCACCGACTGTACGACAGCGCGAGGCCGCGGGCTTACAGCTTGTACGAGACGCGCAGGTCGACCGAGGCGCCGGTCTTGTTGGTGTTCGTCACGGAGCCGTTGAAGTCCGCTTCCTGGTAGACCGGCTTGTTCAGGTTGTTGCCTTCGAGACGCACCGACAGGCCCTTGAGCCAGCCGGATTGCATTTCGTAGCCGACCTGCGCCGACAGCCAGCGCTGCGGCAGGA
>DASQCX010000587.1:0-5192 GCA_035634455.1 Burkholderiaceae bacterium | reverse complement strand
AAAAGCTGGTCCCGAGCCTCAAGGAAAGCCTGAAGAAGCTGCGCACCGACGCAGTGGACCTCACGCTCATTCACTGGCCTGCGCCCAACAACGGCGTCTCGCTCGAAGAGTTCATGAGCGCGCTGGCCGAGGCGAAGTCGCAAGGTCTCACGAAGCAGATCGGCGTGTCCAACTTCAATATCGAGCTGACGAAGCAGGCAATCGCCGTGGTGGGCAAGGAAAACATCGCGACCAACCAGATCGAGCTGAGCCCCTACCTGCAGGGCCGCGCGCTGACGGCCTTCCTGCGCGAGCAAGGCATCGCGGTGACCTCGTACATGACGCTGGCCTACGGCAAGGTGCTGAAGGATCCCGTGCTCGCCCGCATCGCGGACAAGCACCGCGCCACGGTGGCGCAGGTGGCGCTGGCGTGGGCGCTGCAGCTGGGCCACGCGGTGATCCCGTCGTCGACGAAGCGCGAGAACCTGGCGAGCAACCTGCTGGCGCGCGACCTCGCGCTCGATGCCGACGACATGGCGCTGATCGCCACGCTGGACCGCAACGGCCGCGAGGTCGATCCGCCGGGCCTGGCGCCGGCGTGGGACTGACGGCTGTAGGGACTTCTCCACCCATGACGTATGGCCGCGATTTCGGGTACTGATCGGCACTTCAGCGCGACCGTTGCGCAAAGATCATCTCATCGCTTTCTCCGAACCGCCGATACGAGCGGAACGAGTCGGTGTCGTCCCACGAAGACGGGCAAGCGTGGCGGACGACCGAGCGAGCAGTGGCCGTGCGCCATGCTCCCTGCCCCGAGATAAAGCAGAGAGGAAGTGCCGAAATGCGAGTCGACGAACCTGTCACCCAGCGCGAGTACGAGTTTCCCGACAACGCGACGCTCATGTCGACGACGTCTTCGCGTGGACCTCGATGTTCCAGGTCATGCCGGTGCGCTGGCGCATCCGCCTGACGCTGCTGCTGGCGCTGCCTCTGCTGGTCCTCGGCGCGTTCCTGGGCGGCGCGACGACCGGCGCGCTGCTGGCGTAGTCTTGGCCGCGGCGGTCGTGCTGGGCGTCGCGGGCCTGTTCCTCGAGCGCCAGATCTCGCGTCCGCTGGAGGACGTGCTCAAGCAGGCGCTGCGGGTGGCCACCGGCGAGAGCCAGAGCGCGGTGCACATGAACCGCGTCGACGAGATCGGCATGACGCTGCGCACCATCAGCCAGCTGGGCCTGATGTTCCGCTGGCTCATCGACGACGTGAGCGCGCAGGTGCTGACGGTGCAGCGCGCCGTCACCGAGATCGCGCAGGGCAATTCCGACCTCAGCGCCCGCACCGAGCAGGCCGCGGCCAGCGTGCAGGAGACGGCCTCGTCGATGGAGCAGATGACCGCGACGGTGCAGCACAACGCCGACACCGCCAAGCAGGCGAGCCAGCTTTCGGGCACGGCGTCGGACGCCGCCGAGCGCGGCGGTTCCGCCGTCTCCGAAGTCGTGTCGACGATGAGCGCGATCAGCGACAGCTCCAGGAAGATCGCCGACATCATCGGCGTCATCGACGGCATCGCCTTCCAGACCAACATCCTCGCGCTGAACGCGGCCGTCGAGGCGGCGCGCGCCGGCGAACAGGGCCGCGGCTTCGCGGTCGTGGCGAGCGAGGTGCGCTCGCTGGCGCAGCGCTCGGCCAACGCGGCCAAGGAGATCAAGTCGCTGATCGCCGACAGCACCGGCAAGGTCGAGATGGGCACCAAGCTCGTCGACGACGCCGGCCGCACGATGGAGGACATCGTCAGCCAGGTGCAGCGCGTGTCGCAGCTGATCGGCGAGATCAGCACCGCGACCACGCAGCAGAGCGGCGGCATCGCGCAGGTCAGCGGCGCCGTCGGCAGCCTCGACCAGATCACGCAGCAGAACGCCGCGCTGGTGGAGCAGGGCGCGGCCGCGTCGCACAGCCTGGAGC
The DNA here is from genome assembly GCA_035634455.1 of Burkholderiaceae bacterium. Lineage (GTDB taxonomy): Bacteria > Pseudomonadota > Gammaproteobacteria > Burkholderiales > Burkholderiaceae_C > Scleromatobacter. The sequence goes on along the minus strand of DASQCX010000587.1, from coordinate 3,257 downwards.
AGCAGGCCGCGCGGCTGGTGGAGGCCGTCAGCGTCTTCCGCTGAGGCGAGCCGGGTCCGCTCGCGCCACGGCGCCGGGGCTAGCGACGGGCCTGCGCCGCCGTGCCCGCTGTCGGCAGGTCCTCCAGCATGTCGGCGGGCGGCACGAAGAACAGGCCGCCCGTCACCGCGCGGCTGTAGTCCAGGAGCCGGTCGTGGTTGCCGGGTGGGCGCCCGATGAACATGTTCTCCAGCATCTGCTCGATCGGCGCCGGCGAGCACGCGTAGCCGATGAAGTAGGTGCCGAACTCGCCCGAGCCGGGCCGGCCGAACGGCATGTTGTCGCGCAGGATCTTCACCTCGCGGCCGTCGTCGTCAATCGTGGTCAGCGAACTGTGCGACCACGACGGCTTGACGCCCTCGGCCAGCTCGATGTTCGAGAGCTTGGTGCGGCCGATGATGTGCTCCTGCACGGCGACGCTCAGCGCGTCCCAGCCCGCCATGTCGTGCAGGTACTTCTGCACGATGACGTAGCTGCCGCCGGCGAACGCGGCGTCCTCGGCGCCGATGACGGTGGAATCGACCAGCAACTGGCCGGACGGGTTCTCGGTGCCGTCGACGAAACCGATCATGGCGCGCTGGTCGAAGTAGCGGAAGCCGTGCACCTCGTCGACGACCTTGACGGCGTCGCCCAGCCGGCCCATGAGCTCGCGCGCGAGCTCGAAGCACAGGCCCATCTCCTCGGCGCGGATGTGCAGCAGGATGTCGCCCGGCGTCGAAGGCGCGATTCGGTTGCCGGAGCCGATCTCGCGGAAGGGATGGAGGCCGGCGGGGCGGGGCGCGCCGCAGACGAGATCCCACGCGGCGGCGCTCAGCCCGCACACGCAGGACAGATTGCCGTCGACGGAGCGCTTGCCCACGGAGCGCGTGAGGGCGGCGACGTCGCCGCAGAAGTCGCGGACGGCGCCGGCGGTGTCCGGGCCGGGCGTCAGGACCGCGACGATGAAGATCGCGCTGCGCGTCGTGGGGCCGTGGACGGCCTGGGGCTCGGGGGTGTTCATGGGCATCGTGGAGGGTGTCGTTCGGGATGGGGTCATGCCGTCGTGGCCGCGGCCTTGCGCGCGGCGGCCAAGGCGTCGGACACGATCGCGCCGAGCTTGCGGACGGCCGCCTCGACCTCGGCGGACCAGGCGAAGCTGTAGTTCAGGCGCATGCACTGGTTGAACAGCGGCGAGTTGCCGAAGATCCGGCCCGGCGTCACCGACACGCCCTGCTTCATGGCCGCGCGGGCGACCTGCAGGGCGTCCACGCCGTCGGGCATCTGGACCCAGAGCAGGTAGCCGCCCGCCGGCTCGGAGATGCGCGTGCCTTCGGGGAAGAAGCGACCGACCATCGCGCGCATGATGTCGCAGCGCTGCCGCAGATCCAGGCGCGCGGCGCGCAGGTACTGGTCCCAGCCGTCCTGCGCGAGGAACTCCGCCACCGCGACCTGCGCGACCGCCGAGGTCGAGAAGGTGCTCAGGAACTTCAGCTGCTCGATCTCCGCGCGGTACCTGCCGGCCAGGATCCAGCCGACGCCCACGCTGCCGCCCAGGCTCTTGGAGAACGAGCCGCAGTGCAGGACGGTGCCCGTCGTGTCGAAGGACTTCAGCGTGGTCGGCGGCTCGTTGCCGAAGTAGAGCTCGTTGTAGACGCCGTTCTCGATCAGCGGCATCTTGTGGCGCACGGCGAGCTCCACCAGCGCGCGCTTGTTCGCGTCCGGCATCACGTAGCCGAGCGGGTTCTGGAAGTTCGGCATCGTGATGCACGCGTCGACGCGGCCGCGCACGAGCAGGTCCGACAGGCCCTGGATGTCGATGCCTTCCTTCGGGTTGGTCTGGAGCTCGATCAAGCGCATGCCCAGCCGCTCCGCGGCGCGGCGCAGCACGTAGTAGGTCGGCGACTCCACCGCGATCGTGTCGCCCGGCCGCGCGACGGCGCGCAGGCACAGGTTCAGGCCTTCGGTGGCGCCCACCGTCACGATGATCTCCTGCGGATCGACGGCCAGCCCGTTGCGCATGTGGCGCAGCGCGATCTGGCGGATCAGCTTCGCGTTGCCCGGCGGGATGTCCTCGACGACGTCCGAATCCTGCAGGCTGCGCATCGCCTCGCGCATGCGCTGCTGGATGCGGCGCCACGGGAACAGCGCCGGATCCGGGTAGGCCGAGGCCAGCGGCACGGCGTTGTTCGAGCGCATCGACCGCAGGGTGGCGAGCACGTACTGGCCGGCGTCCACGTACGGGAGCTCGTCGTCCGCGTCCGACGCCGCGTCGGCCAGGCTGCCGGACGCGTCGCGCGAAGTGACGAAGTAGCCCGACTGCGGCCGGCCTTCGATGACGCCCTGGCTTTCCAGCACCTGGTACGCGTGGCGGACGGTGGTGATGCTCATGCGCCGCGCGCGGCTCGCGTCGCGGATGGACGGCAGCCGGTCGCCGGGTCGCAGGACGCCGTCGGACACCGACTTCGCGATGTCCTCCACCAGTTGCATGTACAGCTGCTTGGGCATGAGGGGCATTGTGAAGGAGATGGCGGAACGGCGGTGCTTCTGTGCCCTTCGAATTCCACTCGGACTGGTGCTTCGTCTGTCTTGGAGCGAACCTCGATGCTGCTGCAAAGTCCAGCCATCGTCCACGCCGCGCAGCATCGTGGGCGCCGGCGGCCGCCCGACCGCGGCCAGGAGACGAGCATGCAGGCCTACGACCTCTACCTGAACCCGAAGCGGCCCACGCTGGGCCTGTACGTCAAGGCGGGCGCGGCGCTCCCGGGCCTGGCCGACAAGGCCGACTGGCAGCGCGAAGGCACCGTCGATGCGAGCGAACTGCCGCCCGGCGTGGCGGCGGGCGTGGACGCGAACGGGCACGCGTTCCAGGAACTCGGCGGCTGACACCCCTCAGCGGGTTCCGGCGCCGCCGAGCATGGCGCGCAGGCGCCGCAGTTCCTCCTGCAGGTCGAGGATCAACGCGGTGGCGTCGAGGTTGGCGTCGAAGTCGCGCTGCAGGCGCCGCGCGGCCAGCGCGCGCTGCAGGTCGGCGCTGCGGAAGTGCCAGCGCTCGGGCGGCTCGGCGGGCTCGCTGACGTGCAGGATCTCGACCTCGACCAGGCTGAGCACCCACTGGTCGTCGGCGCCGACGGCCAGCGCGAGTTCGTGCAGCGTGAGGGGCGCGGCGTCGACGACGTGCGCGGTATGGACGACGGTGGCCATCGGTCAGCCTTTCAGGTTCTTGCGCGGGTCGAACGGGG